>JAHEGL010000105.1 GCA_024645145.1 Planktotalea sp. | reverse complement strand
ATCCCGACGGACGTTTGTGGCGCGAAGCGGATGCGAATGCACCACTGACAATCATCGACGAAAGCTTTTGTGATATTGCACCAGAAGCCAGCCTGATTCACCTCGCGGAGCGTGAAGGCACCATCATTCTAAAGAGTTTTGGTAAATTTTGGGGCCTCGCAGGGTTACGTCTGGGTTTTGCAATCGGTGATCCCAAGCTCATCGCGCGCCTGGGTGATTTCATTGGCCCTTGGGCGGTGAGCGGACCTGCTTTGCGCACTGGGACGCGGGCCTTGAACGATACAAGCTGGGCAGAGCACACCCGTGCGCGCCTTGGTGCAGACGCAACACGACTTGACGCTTTGATGCGCGAACACGGTACAAATGTCGTCGGCGGCACCTCCTTGTTCCGCCTTTATGACGTTGGCGACGCTGCCGCTTGGCAAGAAAAACTCGCAAAGTCTCATATTTGGTCGCGCGTTTTTCCTTACTCAGACAATTGGCTCCGCCTTGGACTGCCCGCGCCTGATCAATGGTTGCGATTGAGCACGGCACTTTCCGCATCATGAGCACTGCTGGCGTTCTCTTGCTTGCGCTTATCCTTGATGCAGCACTGGGTGAGCCACGCTGGCTTTGGTCTCGTGCACCGCATCCGGCGGTTCTGATGGGCAACTTGATCGGTTGGTGCGACAAGACATTCAACACTGGTGATCTGCGACGGATCAAAGGGACACTTGTAATGCTCTCGCTTGGTATCTTGTCTTTGTTACTTGGCACGCTTTTATCAACCTTCGGCTGGGCCGTTGAATTAATCATCGCTGCAATGCTCCTCGCGCAAAAATCACTTGTTGAGCATGTAGGCGCAGTCGCAAAAGCCTTGCGGCACTCCACAGACGCCGGACGTGCATCAGTAGCAATGATTGTAGGACGTGATACCGCTGAGATGGACGAACCAGCCATCGCACGCAGCGCCATCGAAAGCGCCGCTGAGAACCTCTCTGACGGGGTCATCGCCCCTGCATTTTGGTTCTTGATTGGCGGGCTTCCCCTACTCCTTCTGTATAAAATAACAAATACCGCAGACAGTATGATCGGCTATCGCACCCCACGGCATGAAGCCTTTGGCTGGGCAGCCGCGCGCTTTGACGATCTGTTAAACCTGATACCCGCCCGTTTAAGCGCAGTTTTGATTGCACTTCCCTTTGGGCTTTTGGGCAAGCTGCCGAACATCCGTAACGAAGCGCGCAAACATCGCTCGCCGAATGCCGGTTGGCCTGAAGCGGCTATGGCGCGCGCACTGGGCGTCGCTGTTTCTGGCCCCCGCAGCTACGAGGGTGCGCTGGCTGATTTTCCGTTCGTCAATGAAAGCGGCCGCAAAAGCCTAAGTGCCGATGACATTGAAGCCGCGTGCCGTGCGCTCTGGGTCACATGGAGTGTTTTTGCAGCTTTGGTGTTTGCGCTCTGGCTTGTCGGTTTCTAAGCTACGTTCAATATATCCAAAGGACATTTTCAACATGTTTTCACGCCTATCTTCTGTCGCGCTTGTCGTGCTTCTGACAGCGTCACCGGCCCTTGCTCAATCATGTGGCGGATCATTTAGCAATTTCGTCAGCGCGCTCAAGACTGAAGCAATCCAACGCGGGCATGAGCGCGCCACTGTTGATCGCTTTTTCGCATCCGCACGCCAAGATCCGGCAGTGCTCAAAGCCGATCGCGCGCAGGGCGTCTTTCAACTGCCCTTTGTGGATTTCTCGCGCCGCTTGATCAGTCAAAACCGGATCAACAAAGGCCGTTCAATGGGACAGACATACAATTCAGTCTTTGATCGGATTGAACGTGAATACGGTGTTTCGCGTGGTGTTCTGCTTGCCTTTTGGGCGTTTGAGACTGACTACGGCAGCTTTCAGGGCGACTTTAATACCGCTAATGCTTTGATAACACTCGCGCATGATTGCCGCCGTCCCGAATTGTTTCGTCCGCAAATATTTTCTGCGCTTGAGCTGTTTGAAAAGGCTGATTTCGATCCCGCCCGCACCACAGGTGCTTGGGCCGGTGAAATCGGCATGGTCCAAATGCTTCCCGCCGATATCATCGAAAACGGCATGGACGGTGATGGTGACGGACGTGTGTCGCTCAAAACCTCCGCGCCAGATGCGCTGGTGTCGGGCGGCAAAATGCTCAGCACATTGGGCTGGCGCAAAGGTGAACCTTGGTTGCAGGAAGTCACACTCCCTTCTGATTTTGATTGGTCCAAGACAGGTTTGAACCATTCTGCAGATGCGACCACTTGGCAAACGATGGGCGTGCGTGCACGTGGAGGTAAACTAGCTACAGGCTTGAACAGCTCAATCATCCTGCCCCAAGGGCGCAAAGGCCCCGCGTTCATCGCGTATCCGAATTTCCGCGTTTATTTTGAATGGAACCAAAGCTTTACCTACGTTTTGACAGCGGCCTATTTCGCCAATCGGCTAGAGGGCGCACAGGTCTATAACGCAGGGACACCGGATGTAGGCTTGGATGGTGCTCAGATGAAAAGCTTGCAAACCAAGCTGGCCGCGCGCGGCTACGATGTTGGCAAGATTGACGGAATTCTGGGCGCGAACACACGCGCGGCTGTGCAAGACATTCAAAAGAAAATGGGATTGCCTGCGGATGCATGGCCAACCCCTGCTTTGCTAAACAAGCTCTAAAGCACATTCGTCAAAGATATACGCGCGCCTTTCTTTGAGGCGCGCAGGGACGTTAGTTTACTGTTGTCAGCTTAACGTTCTTTGCGTTGCCAAAGGCCGTCGCTTTGTCGCCTTCATCGTCCTCGAACAAACTGCCTTCTTTAACGCCCGGCAATTTAGCAAATTCTTCCATTAGCTTTTTCGGGAAAAGATGGCTGCCGATATTTTCGAAGCCTGGCAATTGCGACAACAAATTGGACGTGGACATCGTACACTGCGAAGAGCCAACAGGCCCTAAAGTGCGAGCGAGTGCAAAAGCTTTCTCTGCAACTTCAGGAGCCACCACGACCTCTTGCGTCACAACATTAAATGTCTCGCGCGCATGCGCGCCTTTATAGGTCTGATAGACCTCAGGGTTCACACCGTAGATAACATCATTGCGCTCTGGGATTTGCGAATGCGCGAATGAACCAGCAGGATCCCAAATTACCCGCTGCGACGCATTGATCATCAAAGATGTATGCGCGCCGCCGCCAGAGCGGTTAGAGATTATAGTCATCAAGGTTAACGTCGCAGGGCCCGGCTCACGATAGGCCATCCGAGCGACCATTTCGTCGGGGGCCCAGACTTGTTTTCCAGCACAGCCCATCAGAGCCATCGGCAATAAAATACAAATCAGAAATTTGCGCATGATAGACGCCCCCCAGCGAACAAAACCACGCTTCTTTCAAAGCGCAGCTTTCAAAGATCAGCCGTTAACGAGAGCAGCAAAGATCAGGATGCCGATAGAGACAACAGCGCCCCATGTAACGTATTTGATGAAACCATCGAAAGTTTTTTCCTGGACAGATGTGTCCATGCTACCGTGTTTATGTTCAGCCATTGTCATGCTCCTCGCTTAATCGGTTTGCCGCTGGTTAGCCGATTCCGGCGCGCCTGTCACCTAGGACGAACCGGCGCACCCCTAAAATCTATGTTAAGTTATACAGTATCGTTGCCCAGCTTGAAACCTATACGATTTGGTGCTTCCGCCTCTACCTCTTTTGGCAAAGCACGCAACATCACATTCAGTTAGCTCACATGCTGAACAAGCTGGGTTTTACCGCCCGCAGGGTCAGACACATAGAAGGTCACAATGTCAGGATCGAAAAAGCCCATGCCCTCAATCTTGAGCACACCTGCATCGCCGCTGGTAAAGCCCATCGCAACTTCATGTTCGTTATCAAGTTGCTCTTCAAAGTTCTGAATATAAAGGATCAGTCGCTCATAGGCCCACTCTGCGGGGCTCTTTGCTTTCGCAGGTTTATCGCCTAAGCCTTCTGTGCGCTCATCGCGCCCTTTGGTATCATCCGTGTGCTTTTCAAAGCGACGCGGGAGCGCGTCGTTCTCTGCCGCTTCAGCAGCGGTTTTGATTTAATCGTTCATTTTGCTTTCTTCCCCCAAAGCAGCGCGTTTTACTCTGCGCGGCGATAGACCCACGCGCCATCTTCGCGCTTGACGCGCGTCGCGCGCCCTTCGAGCCAAAGGTGCTGCACATGTGCAATAGATTCAACCAGTGCGAGGCCATATTCGGCAGGACCAATCTTGCGTTTGAACAAGACAGAGAAACATTCACCCGCTGTACAGGGCGTTTCTAGATGCGCCTCTAGCCGCGTAAGTGCGGAGTGATGATTGTCGATCAGCTGACGCATCCGGATCGGCAAACCCGTAAAGGGCAGCTTATGGCCGCCCAAAACAAGGTGATCGGCGCGCGCGAGGATATTCAATCGCTCACAAGCTTCCAACCAATCGCCGACCGGGTCCGCGTCAGGTTCCGTAGCATAAACACCAATATTAGAACTGATGGACGACAGGATTTGATCGCCAGCGATCACCAGATTGTCATCGCGCGACCAGAGCGTTGCGTGCTCTGGGGCATGTCCATTGCCCATATGCACATCCCAGTCACGCCCACCGACGCGAATCGTGTCGCCCTGTTTGATCCGCCGATAACCAAGCGGCAGCGGTGCAACGACATCTGAAAAATTGAATGGACGCTCGCTCGCGCGTTGTTTGATGATGTCCTCATCCATGCCCGCACTGCGCCAGAACGCGACAGTTTCAGAGGTAGCGACTTCTTGCGTATCAAGCTGCAACATTCGCCCCATAAGCCATGCGGTGCGCGTCGTCCAAAGTTCTGCGCCATGTTCGCTTTGAAACCATCCCGCAAGTCCGATGTGATCTGGGTGATGGTGCGTGACGATAACTCGAGAGATTGGCTTGCCTTGCAAGGGGCCGGCCATAATCTCGGCCCAAATCTTGCGACTTTTGCGACTGTCAAACCCTGTATCCACAATCGTCCAACTGTCACCCTCATCGAGTGCATAAACGTTGACGTGATCCAGCTTCATAGGCAAAGGCAGACGCATCCAAAGGACGCCATCGGCGACTTCAATCGCTTCAGAGCCGATCATCGGTGTCTCCCAAGGGTAGCGCAGCGCGAGTGCTTCCTCGTTCATACGCCGGCCAATTCATCAACACTGAGCGCAAAAAGGTCTTTGTCACCAACCTGCGCTTCGGCAAGCAGGCTGATATGTTCAGGCAACAGGCGTGACATATAAATATTCGCGAGTTTTGTACGCGGGCCAATGCCATTTTCGGCACTCGCAGCTCTGAGATGCGCGTAGCCGCCGATTACCCGCGCAAAGGCTGTCAAATACGCGTGCGCCCCTGCAAACCGCGCATTTAAATCACCTTGCTCAAGCATCCATTCCGTCGCCTCGCGCAGGGCTTCCACTGCTTCCCAAAGTGGCGAGCCAAGTGTCGGACATGCATGTCGCGCACTTTCAGTAAACTCGGCGAGTTCATCGAGCAGCGCAAATGCGGCTTCACCGCCGTCCATGAGTTTGCGCGCGACAAGGTCCATCCCTTGGATTCCGTTCGTGCCCTCATAAATTGCCGTGACACGCACATCGCGGTAAAATTGGGCGGCTCCGGTTTCTTCAATGAAGCCCATGCCGCCGTGCACTTGAACACCCATTTCGGCGACGCGCATACCTGTTTCCGTGCCAAAAGCTTTTGCGATGGGCGTCAACAGTGCAGCGCGTGCACCCCACACAGCATCGCCAGTCGCTTTTTCTAGATCAATCGCGACAGCGCACATCAATGCAATGGAGCGGGCGGCAAAGACATCCGCCTTCATCACAGACAACATCCGGCGCACATCCGCATGATCAATGATCGTGCCGTGCCTGACTTCTGACAAGCTACGCCCTTGTTTGCGCTCGGAGGCGTAAGTAATGGCCTGCTGAAGCGCGGCTTCAGCAATGCCAATTCCTTGCCCACCCACACCAAGGCGCGCGTTATTCATCATGGTAAACATGGCGCTCATGCCGCCACCTTCTTCACCGACAAGCCATCCTTTGGCACCTTCATACTGCATCACTGCAGTCGGGCTACCGTGCAAACCCAATTTATGCTCAAGGCTCACGACTTTTAGCGTATTGCCGACACCTGCTTTACCCGCCTCGGTTGGAATAAATTTTGGCACCAAGAACAGGCTGATACCTTTCGTGCCAGACACGCTCCCCGGCAATCGCGCGAGTACAAGATGGCAGATGTTATCTGCCACATCATGATCGCCCCAAGTGATATAGATCTTTTGACCCGACACGCTGTAGGTGCCATCCCCGTTCGGCTCTGCTTTTGACGTCAGCGCGCCAACGTCACTGCCCGCTTGGGGCTCTGTGAGGTTCATCGTTCCCGTCCATTCGCCAGAAATCAGCTTAGGAAGATACAGCGCTTTAATCTCATCGGATGCGTGATGTTCCAAGGCTTCAATCTGCCCTTGAGACATAAGTGGCGCGAGTTGCAGCGCCATACATGCGCTCGACATCATCTCATTCACAACCGTTGTCATTGTTATAGGCAGGCCCATGCCGCCATGCTCTGTGCCCGCGGACATGCCGACCCAACCACCAGATGCAATCGCTTTGAAGCCTTCTGCAAAACCTGGTGTTGTGCGCACAATTCCATTCTCTAGGCGCGCTGGTGTCAGGTCGCCCTTACGGTTGAGCGGGGCGATTTTTTCTTCACACAAATGCGCTGCTTCACTAAGGATAGCGGCCGCCATTTCAGATCCGGCGTCTGCAAAAATCGCATGCGCGGTGACTTCATCAAAGCCAACCACATGATCAAACATAAACTGATATTCAGCGACTGGGGCACGATAGGTCATTTAAGCCAACTTTCTTCTTACCAATTTACAAGCGCACACTTGAACCGTATTCCTGCGCAGGCCTACGCGAGCTTACAAATCCCCATGCAAGCCCCGCAATCGAAACGCAACGTCAATGCAAGGACCGCACAGTGTGACCGAGCGGCTTACACCCACTTCTGCGCACATGCAGCGCGCTACCGATCTGCTGAAAAGCGGATCACTTGTCGCCTTCCCCACAGAAACGGTCTACGGACTGGGCGCAGATGCGCGCAACGGTCGCGCAGTCGCAAATATCTATGCGGCCAAAGGACGACCAAACTTCAACCCCTTGATCGTGCATGTCGCCACCAGTGATGCGGCACAGACTTATGGCGTTTGGAACGAAACCGCGCAGCGCCTTGCGGATGCGTTTTGGCCCGGCCCTTTGTCTATGGTTCTCCCACTGTGCGCAGATGCTGGACTAAGCGAGCTTGTCACGGCGGGCCTGAATAGCGTCGCGCTCCGTGTCCCTGCTGGAAAAGTGGCCCAAGAGCTTTTGCGCCGCTTTGAGGGTCCCGTCGCTGCACCGTCCGCAAACCCGTCTGGCCGGATCAGCCCGACGACCGCGGCGCATGTCCTTGCAGGTTTGGATGGAAAAATCAGCGCTGTTCTTGATAGTGGTGCTTGTTCTGTTGGGCTTGAGTCAACGATCATCGGCTTAACCGGCACTCCCACGCTTTTGCGTGCAGGCGGTGTTGCGCGTGAAGATATTGAACGCGTCTTGGGCACTTCTTTGAAAGGTGCCCAAAGCGGCGAAATCACAGCTCCCGGTCAAATCGCATCACATTACGCGCCAGAAGCGCGAGTGCGCCTTAACGCAACACGTTGGGAGGTTGGCGAGAAGACCCTTGGGTTCGGCCCTATGGAATGTGATTTTAACCTTTCCGAGACAGGTGATCTTGTCGAAGCGGCGGCGCGTTTGTTCGGATATTTGCACAAACTTGACGCGATGACTGGCACGCAGATTGCCGTTGCTCCCATTCCAGAATCTGGCCTTGGTGCCGCGATCAACGATCGCTTGAACCGCGCAGCAGCACCGCGCTAAGCGGCCAACAACCGCTCTGCAAATGTGCCTTGCAAATGGGTGATCCGACCTGCGCAAATGGTAGCGGCGATACGACCCGTCGCCACCTCTTCTACCAAAAAGTCTGCTCGTTTTCCTGCCTCAAGGTGACCACGGTCATCCAGACCCAGTATGCGTGCTGGTCCGCTCGACAAAAGCGCCCAGCCTTGCGCGAAACTACACGCGCCTTGCGAAACCAACTTGCCGATTGATTGTCGCAAAGCAGGATAATGATAATCAGAGGCAAGCGCGTCACATAGACCTTCACGGATCAAATCAACCGCAGACACATTGCCCGCATGACTGCCCCCTCTCATCACATTCGGAGCGCCTAGAATGATAGAACCTTGTGTGTCACGTGCGGCTTGAGCTGCTTCTAAGGTCTCAGGAAACTCGGAAATCTGCACCCCCATCGCGCAAAAATGCGCACGATCCGCCACTGTGTGATCATCGTGGCTGCCCAAAAGACACCCCTGTGCAGTCAGCTGAGCTGCAAATTCTGCTAAAGCCGCTGGCACATCACCGCGTCGATTGTGAAGGTCTTGCATCAAGGCGAGATGCGCTTCGGGACTACGACCACTTTTCAAAGCTGTACCGGTCAGGCGTGGCGGCTTGCGCCCTTCTTCCAAACGCTTGTGCGGGATGTGATCGTTAAAAACGACGTAGCCAATCTCATGCTGCGCGATGAGCGCGAGCATGTCCGCGTAATCATCCATCATATGCGTTTCGATCCGCAACTGAGCGCGCATATCTGTGAGCTGTTCACAGCGCGTGACGGTTAAAGCATTAAGAAACTTGCGGGCAAATTCCGGTGCGCGTAACCCACCCTCCCAGCTATAAAACTGCGCCATGATGGCAGTTGTAATCCCGTTGCTCGCCAGATCTACTTCAGCAGATGCGATACCTGCGCGCATATCCGTCATCGCGCCGCGACGTGGCGCCAAATGTCGCTCAAACCCGTCGCCATGGATATCAACGATGCCGGGCAAAATGCGAAAACCCCGCGCGTCGACACGCCGTTTGGAAGGGGTCTCAACCACATGGCCATTGCTGATGGAAAGCGTGCCTTGTTCCAGCA
>JAHEGL010000100.1:26-9079 GCA_024645145.1 Planktotalea sp. | reverse complement strand
CTTATCTGTAGCCCCCATGATGGAGTGGACGGATAGGCATTGCCGCTATTTTCATCGTCTGATGTCTCAGAACGCTTTGCTCTATACGGAAATGGTGACATCAGCTGCACTTGTGAGGGGCAATGCAACACATCTTTTGAAATACTCGCAAGCCGAACAGCCTGTGGCGCTTCAGCTTGGAGGCTCTGATCCGGACGAATTGGCAGAGGCGACACGCTTGGGCGCGGAGGCGGGGTACGCGGAGATTAACCTCAACGTCGGATGTCCGTCGGATCGTGTACAAAATGGTGCATTCGGTGCGGTCCTTATGCGAGATCCTAAGTTGGTGGCAGAGTGTTGCGCGGCGATGATCAAAGCGTCACCAGTCGAGGTGACGGTTAAATGCCGCATCGGCGTGGATGACCAAGACCCGCATGAAGTGCTGCCTGAATTCATCGCGCGTGTCGCAGGGGCAGGTGTCGGCCGCTTTACCATCCATGCGCGCAAAGCATGGTTGCAGGGGCTGAGCCCCAAAGAGAACCGCGATATTCCCCCGCTTGATTATGATCTGGTGCAGCAGATGAAGGGGCTGTTCCCTGCGCTTCACCTTAGTTTGAATGGTGGTGTGACCACGCTTGCGGATGCCAAAGCTGCACTGGAGCGCGGCATGGATGGTGTAATGATCGGGCGTGCGGCGTATCATCAGCCTGGTGACATCTTGATGGATGCAGATCATGTGATCTTTGGGGCCCAAAAACTTGAGCGTACGCGCGAAGACATCGTGACGGCGATGCTGCCCTACATAGACGCGCATATTGCTGAGGGCGGCAAATTGGGGCAAGTGACGCGCCATATGCTGGGCCTGTTCGCTGGCAAACCCGGTGCGCGGTATTGGAAGCGCCATCTTTCAGAGAATGCGCATAAACCGGACGCTGGCGCGCATACTGTTGTTGACGCAATCGAGAAGATGCACGCAGCGCGTCCGCACGAATGAATTTGCATTTTGCGGGCAAGTTGGCGTTCTGGCGGACGGTGATAAAGCTGTGATACTGGAACACATGGTAGACCCTATCGTTTTGATCCAAATGCTCGGCCTTCTTTTGATTACAGGCGCGTTTGCTGGTGTGCTGGCTGGCGCGCTTGGCGTTGGTGGTGGCATCGTGCTGGTGCCTGCGTTCCTTTATGTATTCGGCGTGCTCGGCTTTGCAGGACCAGACGTGATGCAGCTTAGTCTCGCGACATCGCTTGCAACAATCATGGTGACGTCAGTGCGCTCAGTGATGAGCCACAACAAGAAAGGCGCTGTAGAGTGGGACATTTTACGCACTTGGGCCCCTGGGATAATCCTTGGCGCGGCACTGGGTGTATGGGTGGCGTCAAGTTTGCGCGCAGACGTCTTGCAGGTCATCTTCGGGGCTTTGGTCATGATCGTCGCAACCTACATGGTGCTTTCCAAAACGTCGTGGCGGATCGCTGATATGATGCCAACAGGGTTAACGCGTTTGATGGCCTCACCAATCGTTGGTTTCCTGTCCGTCCTGTTGGGGATTGGAGGGGGCAGTTTTGGTGTCCCAATTATGACTTTGCACGGCGTCCCCATGCACCGCGCGGTTGCGACGGCATCAGGCTTTGGTTTGCTTATCGCTGTGCCCGCAGTGGTTGGATTTTTATTCTTGCCGGTTGATCCGACTTCACGCCCACCTTTTACGGTTGGATCGATAAACCTCGCAGCGTTTGGCATCATTATTGCGATGACTCTCCTCACGGCACCTTCGGGTGTGAGGCTCGCGCATAGGTTAGACGCAGACAAGTTGAAGCGCGCATTCGGAGTGTTTTTGGTGTTGGTCGGGTTGAATATGCTGCGTAAGGTCGCGGGCTTATGACGGATTACGAAAAAGACGGCTTTGCTATATTTGAAGCGAACGACGAAACGCGCACATGGGCAGGTGCTGCGCATAAAATTGCGTGTGAAGTGACTGCAGATCCTGAGCAACAAGCGCAATGGCTGCGTCATCAAAATACGTGGTTTGTTGGTGTGGATGCGCTTCCCAATGCAGACGATGGATCGATCGCAAATGTGGCACTTTTGGGCCCTTGGCAAGAATATGTTTCAGCGCCAAGCCATTGGCACAAAGCACAAATTTCAGTGGTCTATGAGGGCTATCCGAAACAGGACAAAGAACAAAGCGACGCCAACCATCGCTTTCGGATCAACCGCGCAGCCGCTCACGTTGACGGCTTATTGCTTGAAAACGGCAAACGCTATTTGCGTGAACCCCATGCTTTTATTCTCGGAGTTTCGCTGAATGAGAGTGATGCCGCACCGCTCAAAGTCTGGCCCGGCAGCCATACTCTTATGGGCGCTGAATTAGCCAAAGCTTTGAGTGCAGGTCCTGACCTGACAGACGTTTACAAAGCTGTGCGCGCTCGGGTGTTCGAAACGATAAAGCCTGTCGACGTGCCGCTGCGCTTTGGTCAGTCTATCTTGTTACATCGCCACATGTTGCACGGCATGTCACCTTGGCAAGACGGACAAACTGCGCCCAAGGAAGGTCGTATGACGGCTTATTTCAGACCGCAGTTTGACACTGTCAAAGACTGGCTTCCTCTCTCTTGAAATATCCCCGCCGGAGGCAAGAACGGCTCTCATCATCAGAAAGAAATCACTCAGGTGCAGCGAAGTGTTTGGACAGTTTCAATCCTTGGCCTTGATAGTTCGAGGCGATGCCAGATCCGTATAGTTGTTGGGGGATCTCTGACATGTGTTCATAGACCAATCGGCCAACGACCTGACCATGTTCAAGCACAAATGGCGCCTCATGGCAGCGTACTTCTAGCACACCGCGTGACCCTGTCCCGCCTGCCGCAGAGTGCCCAAAGCCGGGGTCAAAAAAGCCAGCGTAGTGTACGCGAAATTCGCCAACCATCGCTAAATATGGAGCCATTTCAGCCGCATACGCAGGTGGGATGTGAACGGCTTCGCGACTGACAAGAATGTAGAATGCACCGGGATCAAGGATGATTTGACCATCTTTGCAGCGCACATCTTCCCAATACTCCGCAGGATCGTAAAACCCTATATTGTCTAAATCGATGACCCCAGTGTGCGGTTTCGCACGATAGCCAACTAGGTCAATGCCGTCTAATTTTAAGTCGACGGAAAAACCCAGCCCATCGTCAATCAAGGCGTCACCGTTCACTAAGACATCACTCGCATGAAGCGCAGTTAGGGCGGTGTCATCAAGGATTGCCTGACCCTCACGAAAGCGAATTTGGTTAAGGCGCATACCTGGACGCACCAGCACTGAAAAAGAGCGGGGGCAAATCTCGGCGTAAAGTGGACCTTTATATCCAGGTGCAATGCGGTCAAATTCAGCACCGCCATCCGTGATCGTGCGTGTAAGCAGATCAAGTCGCCCTGTAGAGCTTTTGGCATTTGCCACGGCTTGCAAGCCGATGGGCAGATCAAGGCTTTCCATCAAAGGCACAACGTAAACGCAGCCCTTTTCAAGTACCGCACCATCGCTCAGATCAATCTGGTGCATCTCGAATTCTTTAAGGCGGTCTTCAACGCGGCGACCATGGCCCGCAAGAAAAGATGCGCGCACGCGATATGCGACAGTGCCTAGCCTGAGGTCTAGGCTAGCAGGTTGAATTTGTTCAGGAATAATATCCGGCGCGCCGTGGATTTGACCGTTGCTGATCATTTTTTCTAGTCGTTGGCTGGGTAGAACACCTGTCATGACGCGCCTCCGGTGGCCCGCCTGATGCTCCGCTCCGTGATCCGCAAAAAGCAAAAATGGACCGGATCGGCGGGCAAAGTGTAAATGGTCGGGCTAGCAGGACTCGAACCTGCGACCTTCCGTCCCCCAGACGGACGCGCTACCAGGCTGCGCCATAGCCCGACGCCTGATGGAACGGTGTTTACTGGAACTAGGCGGAGGAGCAAGGATAAAATGCGCGCTTAGTAGTTTTGCATACGCGTGCGAAGCGCGCGCAAGTCGTCAAGCTGCACACTTAGATCGTTTGCCAACTCAGGGGAAAGTTGCTTCGCACCAAGTAATGACGACAACACGCCAGACGGCGCGACGTAGCTATCCAATTGCGGTGCGATTTTTTCAACAGAGGGCACATCATACGTGATGGGTTTTGCCTGAGGCACTTCAGGGGCTGCCGTTTGCGCAGACTCTTCAGAAATATTGACCGGTGCGGCCTCATGCTTCGGTTCACCCGAAGCTGTCGGCGCATCTTGGGGCATACTATTCGAAAATATTGGATTCGCTGGCGTTGATGTATCCGGTTGTTCAGCAGCCTCTTCATCACGCGCGCTGTTTTTAGGTGGATCAACGGGCTCAAACCGTGCAACTGGGTCAATCGTGAGTTTTGTCGCCGTGTCGTCTTTTGCTGTGGCCGCCGTTTCGTTTGGCGCTTCAGCTTGTGGTGGTTCTGTCGGCGTTGTTACCGTTGCGCGGCGCATGAAAGCGGGGAGGGCATCACCACCAAACGCCGGGGCCTCGGGCGTTTGCGTTTCACCCTCAGGCGTTTCTAGGTCAGGCGCGTCTGGCTCAGGCGTGGACGCTGTTTCATTGGCAATGCTATTCGCCACATCTGCGGGCGCTGTAGGCTCGACATGTGGCGCATGCGTTGTTTTCGGTGTTGGCGCAACTGGTTCAGACACACTCTCTTGTGCTTCTACGCGGGGTGGGAAGGATAGAACCTTTGCTTTCGCTTCAGCGATCGGCTCTGCTTGTGCATCAGGCTCATAGGCCGCTTCTGCGATGATTTCTTCATCCTCTAAGAGATCTTCATCAAGCGGTTGCGATAAGGCTGCGACGTGTTTTACACCATGCTCCCGCAGCAATTTTTGCGCGCCTTTGATGGTCAAGCCATCATCATGCAGCAGTTTCTTGATCCCGCCGAGCAGTTTCATATCTGCAGGGCGATAGTAGCGTCTACCGCCAGCCCGTTTCACAGGCTTTACGTGCGTGAATTTGCTTTCCCAAAACCGCAGAACATGCGCGGGCGTTTCAAGCCAATCGGCAACTTCGCTGATCGTGCGGAATGCGTCCTTGGACTTTGACATCTAGGGCCTGCTCCTGATTGGTTTAACGCTTGTTGCCCTCGGCAACACGGTCTTTCATCAGATGAGACGGGCGAAAGGTCAAAACGCGGCGGGGGTTGATCGGGACTTCCTGACCAGTTTTGGGGTTCCGCCCAACGCGTGCAGCCTTGTCGCGCACGCTAAATGTTCCAAACGACGAAATCTTAACTTGTTCACCTGCAACCAGCGCATCTGAGAGGTGAGTCAGGATATTTTCCACCAGTTCCGCAGATTCGTTGCGTGACAATCCTACTTCACGAAACACCGCTTCGCTCAGGTCCATCCGCGTAAGAGTCTTTTCAGTCATGTTTTGCCCCCCCCAAAAGGCTATTGCGTCACCTTAGAGCTATTGCGAATTTTGAGTCAAGGGAATGATCTGTGATAGCAGCTTGGAAAGAATGCACTTTCAAAGGTTTACCAGCGCAAAACCACTGCGCCCCATGCGAGCCCACCACCAATTGCCTCAGTGACGATCAAATCGCCGGCGTTTATTTTACCTTGGCCTTTACCTACGGATAGCGCCAAAGGGATAGACGCGGCTGATGTGTTGCCATGATCTTGGACTGTGACGATGACGTTTTCCATTGGAACGTTCATCTTCTTGGCCGTGCCCTTGATGATGCGAATATTGGCTTGATGTGGTACAACCCAATTCACATCGTCCGCGGTCACACCCGCTTTGTCCATAGCTGTATGAGCCGTTTTTGCGAGCTTTTCTACAGCATGGCGGAAGACTTCTTTTCCTTCCATGCGCAGATAACCCGTTGTTTTTGTGGATACTCCGCCATCGACATACAGAATGTCGCGATATGTTCCGTCTGAGTTGAGGTCCGTGGACAATACTCCGCGATCCGCAGCCGTGCCGTCACCTTCAGCCGCTTCAAGGATTAATGCACCAGCACCGTCGCCGAATAACACGCATGTGCCGCGGTCAGTCCAATCCATGATGCGACTGAATGTTTCTGCACCAATCACCATTACGCGTTTCGCACTACCCGCGACGATCAACGCGTTGGCGTTGGCGAGCGCAAAAATGAAACCTGCGCACACAGCTTGCACATCAAATGCAAACCCACCGTTCATCCCGATTTGATGCTGCACCATTGTTGCCGCAGAAGGAAATGTCAGGTCTGGGGTAGATGTGGCGACAATCAATGCATCAAGATCGCTGGCTTCCAATCCGGCATCGGCAAGGGCTGCGCGGGCAGCATTTGCGGCAAGATTAGACGTGGTTTCACCTTCAGCGGCGAAATGACGTCGTTCAATTCCAGAGCGCGAAACGATCCAGTCGTTGCTGGTTTCAAGCGTTTTTTCAAAATGAGCGTTTGGCACGACGTTTTCGGGTAGATAATGCCCGACGCCTTTAATTTGTGCACGTATCATGCCCTAGCTCTCCTCGGCGATGCTTTTTGCAGCAGCTGTTGTACTAGCCGCGATGCGTTTTGCCAGTCTGTCGGAAAAGCCGGACTGTGCAAGTCTAAACGCAAGGTTAATTGCCGCATCCACACCCGTTGCATCAGCAGAGCCATGTGATTTCACAACCGTACCGTTCAATCCGAGGAAAACCCCGCCATTTACGCGACGTGGATCGATACGCTGGCGAAGGCGCTTTAGCGAAGTCAAAGCAAGGAGGGCCGCAACTTTGGACAAGAGCGAATAGTTGAACGCTTCTTTCAAGCGATCCCCGATCAAGCCTGCGGTGCCTTCACCTGTCTTCAATGCGACATTGCCAGTAAACCCATCAGTGACAATAACGTCTGCGCGATCGCCGGGGATGTCGCCGCCTTCGACAAAACCGACATATTCAAAGTCAGCAGCTTTTGCTTGGCTTTCAATCAGCTCGCCTGCGTCATGAAGCTCGTTGCGACCTTTATGCTCTTCGGTACCAACGTTGAGCAATCCAACGCGCGGACGCTCAATATTTAGCCCGTTGCGCGCATAAGACACGCCCATCAATGCGTATTGCAGCAAATCCGTCGCATCCGCGCGAATATCGGCACCTACATCAAGCATCACGTTAAAGCCATGCTCCGAGCGGGAAGGCCATAGGATGCCGATAGCAGGGCGGTTTACGCCGGGAAGTTTGCGAAGGCGGATCATGCTCATCGCCATCAGCGCGCCGGTATTGCCGCAAGACACACATGCGGCGGCTTCACCGCTACGCACAGCTTCAATTGCAGACCACATAGACGTGTTCTTGCCACTGCGCAGTGTTTGGCTGGGTTTGTCCGTCATCTTAACAACGTCAGGGACGTCGCGCACTTCGCATATACCAGAAAGGTTTTTGCGCTTTGCCAGCAGCGGTTCCAGCGTTTGAGATGGCCCGTGGACAATAAAGACTAGGTCTGGGTTTTTGGATGCAGAACGAGAAATACCGGCAACGATAGCTGCCGGTCCCTCATCGCCGCCCATGGCGTCGATAGATAAAATAATATGTTTGCTCTGCGTGTGCGCCAAATCATCGATCTGATCACTAGACACAGTCATTTAAACGTACCTCGCGGATCAGTTATGCCGCGTCTTCGTCCAGATCGATCTCGTCTGCTTGTGCAACGATTTCTTTGTTCGCGTAGTGACCGCAAGACGGGCACACGTGATGTGGGCGCTTCAGCTCACCACAGTTAGAGCACTCGTTTGGGTTCGCTGCAACCAGCGCGTCATGTGCGCGACGGTTGTTGCGGCGCGATTTGGATACTTTGTTCTGTTGGACAGCCATGTCGCAACCTATCAATGTTCGGGGCCAAGAGGGCCGTTATTCGGGTCTAGCAGGCACATATTCGAGGTCTCGCCGCCTGTCCAACCCTAAATTCGCTAGAGCGCGCGAAAATAGGGAAGAAATTGTGTTTCGCAAGCGATTCTTTGCGCGCGCTTAGCTTACTCGGGTTCGGGCAGCACGAAGTCTGGGTTTAGTGTGACCACCTGAGTGGTTTTTGTCTCGAAACCAGTTCTTTTCACGTGTCGAAAAGACTGGGCGATAAACCCTGTTTCTGAATTAACCCAGAATTTTTCATAGATTTTTGCACCAGCGATCACAGAAGAGTCGTATGTGCCTGCAACCACGTCCTTAAGCGTATCGTTCAATGTTTCCTGTACGCAGCTCACATTGCGGGCGGTTTTTACATCGCGCGTCATTGCCTGTTTATGATCTGCGCGTCCTTTTTCGCCGTCAAAATCAGTGACGAATCCCCAAGTGGCCCCCTTGTCGTGCGACATATACATTTTGTCATTTGCAAACAGCGTCCAAGGATCTTCTCGGGATCAATCGCTTTGCTCATTCCGTTGCCGTTTCCTGCGTCGTTGTGTTGCGTGATACTCGTGCGTAGGCCAACGATCTCTTGTGTTATGTGCATCTGCGTTGGGCCAACGTCTTGATTGCCGTGAATAAGCAACTTGGCAAATCGGTCCTCACATGTCTCGGCATTAGCGCCGGTTGCAAAGCATATGAGTCGTCGCTGTAGGCGGTTGCCGTCCCGCTCAACACATAAACGCATTCGTCCTCGAAATGATGCATGTGATGTTCTGTGCTGTCATGACCCGGTTCAATTTCGATGATGTGAAAGCCAATACCAGTCAAACCCGTCATATCGCCTAAGGATTTGTTCACGCGCTTGGCGTTCTCGTTCAGGAAGTGGACTTAATCCGTACCCGCCATAGCATCAATTTCAGCGGCCTTTACCAGATAGGTGCCATCGCTCATGACTTGCCCTCCAGCTTGCTTTTCAGATCAGCGAGGCCTGCAAAGGGTTTGAGGTCATCCTCGCCCATCGCTTCTTTGCCCGGTTGAGTAACGCGCATGGTTCCAAGTTCAGCACCTTCTGCGCGCGGGTAATCTGGCAGAGCGAGTGCGAGTGCCTCACTCATCACGCGCCACAGGTCTACTTCACGGCCCAATGGTTCCAGCGTGTCATCCTCAAGCATTGCTGTCCCGCCGAACTCGTCTTCTTCTTCCGTGTCGCGATCGGTGTGTTTCGCC
>JAHEGL010000093.1 GCA_024645145.1 Planktotalea sp. | reverse complement strand
CGCTCTGATGGTTTGGCGTGACCTTTTGTAAGCGGCTTTGCGATAAGTGCGTCGCGCATAACAATCGTGACTGTCACAAAGCTCACGTAAAGCAGTAGGTACCAAGACCCTAGCTTCGCCACGCTCACAAGGCTTAAACCATCCGTGCCCGCATAGATCCAAGTGCCCGTGCCGACGTTTTCTGCCACCCAGAGGAAGAAACTCGTAAGCAACGCAGCAAGCGGGAGAGGCATCCAATAGTCGGTCTCTGCGATCTTAAACCAAACGCGGGTGCGGATAAATAGGACGATCGTGAGTGCAAAAAGAATATAACGCAGATCCCAAATGTAGTGATGGGTAAAGAATTTAAGATAAATCGCGGTGCCAAGCGCGAAGCTCATCCAAAGCGGCGGGTAGGGGCATAGCGCACGTCAAAAATGCGGATGACCCGCGCGATAAAGGACCCGACAGAGGCATACATGAAGCCGGAAAACAGCGGTACGCCCCAAAGCTTCAGGATCGCTGGTTTAGGATAGGCCCAACTGCCGACGTTCACTTTGAAGATTTCCATCGCTGTGCCTGTCAGGTGGAACGACAAAATGACACGCGCTTCTGCAAGGGTTTCGAGCTTCAATATCAAGAATAGCGCTTGCAAAGTGATCGCGTAGATCACCAAGGCATCATAGCGTTTTATCGCCCACGCGTCGTTCCAAATCAGGTCTGATCCAATCAAACCAGCGAGCATGAGAGCGCCAAAGAGGCAGGCCCAGGCTTGTTTCAGCGTGAACATCGCAAGCTCTGCAAACGGTCGCGGTAAACGGCGGCGCATCGCATCGCCAAGACGGCGTTCAATATGTCGGGTCGTCTGAGCCATGCGCCTGTGTGGCGCGTGCAAGGTTTTGCTGGCAACGGGGTGCGCAATAAAAAAGGGCGCGAAAGGAAACGCGCCCGAAGAGTTTTTGAAAAGAATAACCTGCTATCAAAGGTTCGGATACATCGGGAAACGTGCGCAAAGCGCTTCGACTTCGCCTTTGACTTTTGCTTCAACAGCTGCGTTGCCATCTTCGCCATTCGCGGCCAAACCGTCCACTACTTCGATGATCCAATCGGCAATCTGGCGGAACTCTGCTTCACCAAAGCCGCGCGTTGTACCAGCAGGAGAGCCAAGACGAATGCCAGACGTTACTGTTGGCTTTTCAGGATCGAAAGGAACGCCATTCTTGTTGCACGTAATGTGCGCGCGACCCAAAGCTTTGTCGACGATGTTGCCTGTCACGCCTTTTGGACGCAGGTCTACAAGAACAACATGGGTGTCTGTACCGTGTGTGACAGTGTCGAGGCCGCCTTTGATCAACTGATCGCTCAAAGCTTGCGCATTCAGGATGACCTGTTTGATGTAGGTCTTAAACTCTGGCTGAAGAGCCTCACCGAATGCGACGGCCTTTGCCGCGATGACGTGCATCAAAGGACCGCCCTGAATGCCGGGGAAGATCGCGGAGTTGAACTTCTTAGCGAGCGCTTCGTCATCCGTGACAATCATACCACCACGAGGACCGCGAAGGGTCTTGTGTGTTGTGGTTGTTGCAACATGGGCGTGTGGGAAGGGCGACGGATGCTCGCCCGCTGCGACGAGACCGGCAAAGTGCGCCATGTCCACGTGGAGATACGCGCCAACCATGTCTGCAATTTCACGCATACGCTTAAAATCGATCTGGCGAGGGATGGCAGAGCCGCCGGCGATGATCATCTTTGGTTGATGCTCTTTCGCGAGCGCTTCCACTTGATCGTAATCGAGCAGATTGTCCTCTTTACGCACGCCATATTGGATTGCATTGAACCACTTGCCTGATTGGTTTGGCTTGGCACCATGTGTGAGGTGACCACCCGCGTCCAAGGACATGCCAAGGATTGTATCGCCGGGCTGCAAAAGGGCCTGAAACACGCCTTGGTTGGCTTGCGATCCTGAGTTTGGCTGAACATTGGCAAATCCACAGCCAAACAATTCTTTCGCACGCTCGATCGCAAGGTTTTCAGCGACATCAACATGCTGACAGCCGCCGTAATAGCGCCGGCCTGGATAGCCCTCGGCGTATTTATTGGTCATGACTGACCCCTGCGCTTCCATGACCGCGGCAGAAACGATGTTTTCGGACGCGATCAATTCAATCTCGTCGCGCTGGCGGCCTAGCTCTACAGTGATGGAGCCAAAGATTTCTGGGTCGCGCTCAGACAGGCTTTGCGTGAAAAACGTGGTGTTTGAATTGCTCATTTTGGACTCCGGCAGGGTAACATTCATACTGTGACGTAGGCGTATAGGAAATTTGTTCAAGCTCAACCCGTATATGCGACGGATGTGCGAATTTCTACGCCATGACTGGTGGTTGCGCAGAACATGTGCTTGTTTAATTCCAAGCACAGTGAAGTAGGACGCCAGATGACTTTAAAGATCGCCTTTTTGGCCAGCGACACTGGCACAGCACAAGCGGCGCGCGGTGCCTTGGTCACCCGCTACGGCAATGTGGAGAAAGAGGCGGCTGATGTGATTGTCGCGCTCGGTGGGGATGGCTTCATGCTCTCCGCTTTGCATGCGTCACAGGATTTGCCCGCGCCCGTGTACGGGATGAACCGTGGCACCATTGGCTTTTTGATGAACGAATACAGCGAAAGCGATTTGCAAGAACGCTTGTCAGCTGCGGAAGAAGAAGTGATCAACCCACTTTCCATGCAAGCGCTTGATCGTCATGGAACCACTCACCGGGAACTTGCAATCAATGAAGTGTCCCTGCTGCGCGCGGGTCCGCAAGCGGCCAAGCTGCGTATCCACATTGATGGGCGCCTACGGATGCAAGAACTGGTTTGTGATGGCGCGTTGCTTGCGACGCCTGCTGGCTCAACGGCGTATAACTACTCTGCCCACGGCCCAATTTTGCCGATTGGCGCAGATGTTTTGGCGCTCACGGCAATGGCGGCTTTCAGACCGCGCCGCTGGCGGGGGGCTTTGGTGCCCAAAGCCGCGAACGTGTGCTTCGAAGTGATTGAACCTGACAAACGCCCTGTTATGGCGGATGCTGACGGGCGTTCGGTGAAAGATGTAATCAAGGTAGATATCCGCTCAGAGCCGAGTATTGCCCATCGCATTTTGTTCGATCCGGGCCATGGCCTTGAAGAACGTCTTATTCGCGAGCAGTTCGTCTAGGTTAAGACAAAGAGTTCCCACCCCTAAAACAGTTTCATTTTTCCCTTTAGACTCAAAAATCCAAGCCGTTAGGCTTGGAGCACAGCGAGGGCTTTAGCCCTTGCAAAACCTGTCGACAGCGATAGCTGGCGTCACTTGGCGTAGCCGATCCCTTGAAGTGCGACCTTAATTTCATCAAGGATTTCTGGGTCATCAATCGTTGCGGGCAACTTGAATTCCTCGCTATCTGCAATCTTTACCATCGTGCCGCGCAAGATCTTGCCAGAGCGGGTTTTGGGCAAGCGATCCACAACAACCGCAAGCTTGAACGCGGCCACAGGACCAATTTGCTCACGAACGAGCTTCACGCATTCGGCAACGACGTCACTCTCTTGTCGCCCCGCACCGGAATTCAGACACAAGAACCCAACGGGTATCTGGCCTTTCAACTGATCCGTCACACCAATCACCGCGCATTCGGCCACATCAGGGTGCGCAGCCAGCACTTCTTCCATGCCCCCCGTCGACAGACGATGACCCGCGACGTTAATCACGTCATCCGTGCGCGCCATGATGTAGAGATAGCCATCTTCATCAATCATCCCTGCATCGCCCGTCTCGTAATACCCTGGAAACTGGGTGAGATAACTTTTGCGAAACCGATCCTCTGCGTTCCACAGCGTCGGCAAGGTCCCTGGTGGTAGAGGCAACTTCACAGCAATCGCGCCTAGTTCGCCAGCTTTCATCTGATGGCCGCCCTCATCGAGGACTTGCACATCATAGCCCGGCATCGGCACGGAAGGGCTGCCGAGTTTGACAGGCATGTGCTCAATCCCCATCGGATTTGCCGCGATGGCAAAGCCCGTCTCTGTCTGCCACCAATGATCTATCACAGGCACATTCAACTGGTTCTGCGCCCATTCAATGGTGTCAGGATCGGCACGCTCCCCCGCGAGATAGACGACATTCAAACAGGATAAATCGTATTTTTTGACAAATTCACCTTTCGGATCCTCGCGTTTAACGGCGCGAAATGCAGTCGGGGCGGTGAAAAAGCTTTTGACGTTATGTTCGGAAATGACGCGCCAGAAAGTACCCGCGTCAGGTGTGCCGACGGGCTTGCCTTCAAAAACGATCGTCGTGTTGCCATGAATAAGCGGCGCGTAGCAAATATAAGAGTGCCCGACGACCCAACCGACGTCTGACGCGGCCCAAAAGACCTCACCGGGGTCTACATTATAGACGTTTTTCATCGTCCAATTGAGCGCTACAAGATGACCCGCCGTATGACGCACAACACCTTTGGGCGCACCGGTCGTGCCAGATGTATAAAGAATGTAGGCAGGATGATTGCCCTCAACAGGCAAGCACTCCGCCGGGGCGACGCCCTCTTGGAAGCCTTGCCAATCTACATCGCGCGCGCCGAGCGCAACGATTTCTTGCTCACGCTGTAGGATGACACAGAAGTCAGGTTTATGCGTTGAAAGCTCAATAGCTCCATCCAAAAGTGGCTTGTACTGAACAACCCGTCCCGGCTCCAATCCGCAAGACGCAGCGATAATGGCTTTTGGTGTCGCATCATCAATGCGTACTGCGAGTTCGTTAGCAGCAAAGCCGCCAAACACGACCGAATGGATCGCGCCAATGCGCGCGCAAGCGAGCATCGCGTCCAGTGCTTCGGGCACCATCGGCATGTAAATTATGACGCGATCCCCTTTTTCGACGCCTTTAGCACGCAAAGCACCTGCAAGCGATGCAACGCGTGTTTGCAATTCCGCATATGTAATTTTGCTGATGGATTCGGTGATCGGGCTATCATGGATGATCGCCACTTGATCACCACGTCCGTTTTCGACGTGGCGATCAACCGCGTTATAGCACGTGTTTACTTTAGTATCGACGAACCATTCGTATAGTCCATCGCCCTTGTTTGTAAGCGCTTTGCTTGGCGCTTGATCCCAGTCAATGGCCTTTGCGGCATCAAGCCAGAAGGCTTCAGGATCGTTTTGCCAGCTTGCGTAGACTTCTTTATAGGCCATGGGATGCTCCTTTTCGTGCTTTGCCCAGGAGTTAGTCCGCTCGAAGCGCATAGGGCAAGTGTCTTGGCATCGCTGCGGACGCATTAACGCATATTATTTGCAATATTCGCAAATGTAGCCCTGCAGATTTTTGCAAAGTTGTTTGCTTTAGCGATATCAGCGGTGCAGTTCACTAATATTGCAAATTTGCAAACCTCTCTATCCGTAGTTGGAAACAGGTGTTCCTGCGATGACACCCATGTTCAGCAAGCCACGCGCCGTAACGCCGGGGGTCACGATATGTGCACGATTGCCCATGCCCATCAGCAACGGTCCAACCTCCAAGGCAGCGGCTTTCATCTTCAAAACATTGCGCGTCGCAGATGCAGCATCACCGCTCCCAAAAACAAGGATATTTGCAGCACCTGTCAAGCGGCCACCCGGCAAAAGCTTGTCGCGCAGGCTGGCGTCAAGCGCGGCATCGACTTTCATTTCGCCCTCATAGGCAAAATCTGTTCCCATGTCGTCCAGAATAGCCATTGCAGCGCGGAGGCGCTTTCCAGGGCCATCGGCCTGTGTGCCAAACTGAGATTGCGAACAGAAGGCGAGCTTTGGCTCTAGTCCAAATCGACGCGCGTGGCGTGCAGCACCAAGCGCGGTCTGCGCAATCTGTTCTGGCGTTGGCTGAGTCCACACATGTGTATCCGCCACGAATAATGGGCCATCTTCCAGCACCATCATAGAAAGCGCGCCATGCGGATGGTGCGTATTATCGCCCAAAATTTGGTTCACATAGTTCAGGTGCCAGCGATATTCGCCAAAGGTACCACAAATCATGCTGTCAGCCTCGCCGCGATGGACCATGACGGCTGCAATCGCGGTGGTATTTGTGCGCATGACCGCGCGCGCAATATCTGGCGTAACGCCTTGGCGCGCCATGATGCCGTGATAGGTTTCCCAGTAATCGCGGTAGCGCGGATCATTTTCAGGGTTCACAATGTTGAAGTCACGATCGGGGCGAATGCTCAAACCAGCGCGTTCGCACCGTGCGATAATGACCTCTGGGCGACCAATCAAAATTGGCGTTTCTGTGGTCTCTTCCAAGATAGCCTGAGCTGCACGCAACACACGTTCGTCTTCACCTTCCGCGAACACGATGCGGCGGGATTCTTTTGCCGCAGCTTCAAAGACAGGACGCATAAATAGTGCTGATTTAAAGACGGATTCGTTAAGTTTGTCGCGGTATGCGTCAAGATCCTCGACTGGTTTCGTCGCCACACCGGTTTCCATCGCGGCTTGCGCTACGGCTGATGATACGACAGCAGAAAGCCGCGGATCAAACGGTTTGGGGATCAGATAATCGACGCCAAAAGTGAGCTGTTCTCCCTTGTAAGCCGCCGCGGCTTCGGCGCTTGTTGTTGCGCGCGCAAGCTCTGCGATGCCAGCGATACAGGCAAGTTGCATCTCATCGTTGATCTCTGTTGCGCCCACGTCCAAAGCACCGCGAAAAATGAATGGAAAACAGAGCACGTTGTTGACTTGATTGGGAAAATCACTGCGTCCTGTAGCGATGATTGCATCTGGCGCAACTGCGCGGGCCGCATCGGGCGCAATTTCAGGATTAGGGTTTGCCAGCGCGAAAATGATCGGCTTCTTGGTCATCTTCGAAACCATTTCAGGCTTGAGCACGTTAGGCCCAGATAGCCCCAAGAACATATCCGCCCCGTCGATCACGTCATCTAGCGTACGAAGATCGCTTTTCTGCGCAAAGGCCGCTTTTTGCGGGTTCATGTCCTCGGATCGACCTTCATAGACAAGTCCATGAATATCGCACAGCCAGACATTTTCGCGCTTCACACCTAGTTTGAGCAACATGTTCAAGCACGCAATGCCGGCTGCGCCACCACCTGTTGAAACGATCCTGATATCTTCGAACTTCTTATTCGAAACGTGCAAAGCATTCGTTGCAGCGGCCCCCACAACAATCGCAGTGCCGTGCTGATCATCGTGAAAGACAGGAATATTCATCCGTTCACGGCAAATTTGTTCAACGATGAAGCAATCAGGGGCTTTGATATCTTCCAGATTGACCGCGCCGAACGTAGGTTCGAGCGCGCAGACGATATCCGCGAGCTTTTCTGGGTCTTTTTCATCGACTTCGATGTCAAAGCAATCAATGCCCGCAAACTGTTTGAACAGGACTGCTTTGCCCTCCATCACCGGTTTAGACGCAAGCGCACCAATATTGCCTAAGCCCAGCACTGCAGTCCCGTTGGTGATGACGGCGACCAAATTGCCCCGCGCGGTGTAACGTGTTGCATCACTTGGATTTTTGCTGATCTCAATGCAGGCTTCTGCGACGCCGGGGGAATAGGCGCGCGCCAGATCGCGTCCATTTGCCAAGGGCTTTGTCGCGCGGATTTCGAGCTTTCCGGGCTTTGGGAATTCATGATAATCAAGCGCCGCTTTACGCACGGCTTCTTTCGCGAGTGCGGCTTCTCTTTCCAAATCGGCTTTCTTATCGGTCATCTTGGTCCCTTAATACGTCAAATATGAGTTAGTTTGACGTTAAACTATATGCTTTGAGCAAAAAACACTAGGTCGGTTTGATACAGTCTTCTTGATATCTTGCAAATAGGTGGGCGCGTTGACACTTTAGCAAGACGCGCGAGCAAGAGACTCGTCCTACGAAGGAAGATCAATGAGCGATATCAAAGCTGAAGTCTGTGGCCCTACCAGTGATATTCGCGCTGATATTACGTATTTTACGAAGGAACTCGGCTTCAAGATGGATATGATCTATCCCGCAGATGATCCTCAAGTCGCAGTCTTTTCGGGTCATGGCGTTTCTTTGCGGCTTGATCAACAGAGCGATGCTAGCCCAGTAAAACTTCGACTGCGCTGCGATGCGCTGGATGAAATTGGGGGAATTGGTACGCAAACCGCCCCGGGTGGCACGCAGATCGAGATCACTGAAATGCATGAGCCCTTGGTCTTGCCACAAACGTTGCATTCCTTCGTTGTGAGGCGGCTTGCGGATCAGGCACCTTGGGTCGTTGGGCGCGCGGGCATGCATTACCGCGATTTAATCCCTGATCGCCTAGGTGGGTCCATTATCGCGAGCCATATCCGTATCCCAGATGGCGGCCCAGTGCCGGACATGGTGCATTATCACACTGTCGGGTTTCAGTTGATTTTCTGTTATCGCGGCTGGGTCGATCTGGTCTACGAGGATCAAGGCGCGCCATTCCGATTGCATGCGGGTAATTGCGTCATCCAACCACCTGAAATTCGTCATCGCGTTTTGTTCGCGTCAGACAACATTGAAGTGATCGAAATTGGTGTGCCAGCAGAGCACGTCACAACGATTGATCACGAAATGGAGCTGCCGAATGAGACAGTGAATCGAGAGCGTGAATTCCAAGGTCAAAAGTTTGTGCATCACAAAGCAGATGAAGCGCAGTGGCGTGACTTTCGTCTAAGTGGCTTTGTCAGCCGTGACACGCTTATCGCGCAGAACACGCGGGATGTGGCAGGTGTGCATGTGGTGAAACGTGGCAAAGGCGCGCCTGAATGGGCCGCGCATGACAGTGACATTCACTTCACATTTGTGATGGATGGTACGATGACTTTAGAAGGTGAGGGGCGCGCGCCACATAAGCTGCAAGCGGGTGATGCTTTTGTAACGCCGCCGTCTAAGCTGACACGGTATTCGGATGTATCAGACGATCTGGAGTTGCTTGAAGTGTCGCTGCCCGGAGCTTTCAAAACTTGGGTGGGAGAGCCAACATGAACCTGAAAGACGCCGCAGCATCGGTACGCGAAAACGCCCATGCGCCTTATTCCAATTTCAAAGTGGGCGCAGCTATTCGCACCACTGCGGGAACTGTGTTTCAAGGCTGCAATGTTGAGAACGTTGCTTACCCTGAAGGGACCTGCGCCGAAGCGGGCGCAATCGCTGCAATGTG
>JAHEGL010000090.1 GCA_024645145.1 Planktotalea sp. | reverse complement strand
GCGCCAATCCCTCAGGTCTTCGCGGATTTTATCGAAGAGATGCGTAGTGAGGCACCAAGCCTTGCGATGACGCAGATGTTCGGGAAACCCTGCGCGAAGCTTGGCGGGGGGAAACCTGTGCTGTTGTTCTTTCAAGACAGCATGGTCTTCAAACTAGGCGCAACCCGCGTTCAAGAAATTTATGCGTCCCATCCTGAGGCCGTGCCGTTCGATCCGTCGGGCAAAGGCAGGCCGTTCAAGGATTGGATGCAAGTGCCCGAGGGCATTGGTATAGATTGGCAGGCTCTGGCGCGTGAAGCGTTGGGCCTTAGGTAACAGGAAACGACGCGATGAAATTCACACTGTCCTGGCTAAAGCATCATCTGGAAACAGACGCGACGCTTGATGATATTCTCTATGCTTTGACCGATCTTGGTCTCGAAGTGGAAGAGGTAAGCAACCCTGCGGATGCTTTGAAATCCTTTACTTTGGCCAAGGTGAAAACAGCCGAACAGCATCCTGACGCGGATCGCTTGCGCGTGTGCCAAGTGGAAACCAACGAAGGTTTGCAGCAGATCGTGTGCGGCGCACCGAATGCGCGGGAAGGTATCACAGTCGTGCTCTGCAAGCCTGGCGATTATGTGCCCGGCATTGATGTGACGCTGTCGGTTGGCAATATTCGCGGCGTTGAAAGCCACGGCATGATGGCGTCCGAGCGCGAGTTGGAGCTGTCTGAAGAGCATGACGGCATTATCGAGCTACCCTCTGGCGAAGTGGGTGAGTTGTTCGTTGATTGGTTGGCTGCGAATGATCCAAGCAAGGTCGATCCGATGATTGAGATTGCTATCACGCCGAACCGTCCTGATGCTTTGGGTGTGCGTGGTATCGCGCGCGATCTGGCGGCGCGTGGGCTGGGAACGCTTAAGGCTAATGAGGTTGATCCGGTGCCTGCTACGATCTCTTCCGAGCTGTCAGTCGTCATCGACAGCGACACGCTTGATGGCTGTCCTGTCTTTTGCGGTCGTGTGATCCAAGGCGTGAAAAACGGCCCATCGCCTGTATGGTTGCAAGATGCTTTGCGCGCGATTGGATTGCGCCCCATTAGCTTCCTCGTCGATGTGACCAACTTCTTCACTTACGATCAAAATCGTCCTTTGCACGTGTTTGACATTGACAAAGTCAAAGGAAATCTGCGTGTGCATCGTGCCAAAGGTGGCGAAAACATCGTTGCGCTTGATGACAAGGAATACACCCTGCAAGCTGGTCAAATGGTCATTTCGGATGACAATGGCGTGGAAAGCATCGCGGGAGTGATGGGTGGTCTGGAGAGCGGATGCACCGAAGAGACGGTCAATGTCTTCGTCGAAAGCGCCTATTGGGATCCGATCCAGATTGCCTACACGGGCCGTGCTTTGAAAATCAATTCCGACGCGCGCTACCGCTTTGAGCGTGGTGTTGATCCTGCGTTCACACCTGTTGGTTTGGAGCATGCGGTGCGTATGATCGTGGATCATGCGGGCGGTGAAGCATCTCAGCTGATCCAAGCGGGCGCAGTGCCGGATGTATCGCGCAGCTATAAACTTGATACGGATCGTTGCTCATCCTTGGTTGGGATGGAAATTGCGGCAGATCGTCAGCGGACCATTTTGGAGTCGCTCGGCTTTGTGATGGATGGCGATATGGCAGCTGTTCCAAGTTGGCGTCCTGATGTGCAAGGCGAAGCGGATCTGGTTGAAGAGGTCGCGCGCATTGAATCCCTCACAGGTCTTGTGGGCAAGCCTTTGCCACGTTTACACGATGGCGTCACGCGCGCGATCCTGTCGCCTGCTCAACTGCGCGAACGCGCGGCGCGGCGCACTGCGGCTGCACTTGGGTACAATGAATGCGTCACCTACAGCTTTATAGATCAACCCTCTGCCGCGTTGTTTGGTGGTGGGTCTGGTGCGGCGATGTTGGCCAATCCAATCAGTTCCGAAATGAGCCACATGCGTCCGGCATTACTGCCTGGTTTGCTTCAGGCGGCTGCGCGCAATCAGGCGCGCGGGGCGATGGATCAAGCTTTGTTCGAGGTAGGCACCGCATTTCATGGTGGGGAGCCGGGCGAACAGCATGTGCAGGTTTCGGGTTTGATCGTCGGGCGGACAGGACCCAAAGATGTGCACGGCGCGGCACGAGGTGTCGATGTATTTGACGTGAAGGCCGATGCAGAAGCGATCTTGGCGGCAATTGGTGCGCCGGCAAAGGTGCAAATTCTGCGCGGCGCAGAGGAATGGTGGCATCCCGGACGTCACGGTAAGATTTGTTTGGGTCCTAAAAAAGTCATGGGCGTGTTTGGTGAAATCCACCCGCGCGTTCTGGCCGCAATGAATGTCAAAGGGCCTGCAATGGGCTTTACGATTTGGCCTGCTGAAGTGCCTTTGCCTAAGAAGAAAAGCGCGACGCGTCCTGCTTTGGTTCTGCGTGATCTACAAGCTGTCGAGCGTGACTTTGCCTTTGTCGTTGACGCAGATGTTGAGGCGTTGACGTTGGTAAATGCAGCTGCAGGTGCCGACAAATCGCTGATTGAGGACGTGCGCGTGTTTGATGAGTTTATCGGTGGGTCACTTGGTGATGGCAAAAAATCCATCGCGGTGACAGTGCGTTTGCAACCGTCTGAGGCGACCTTGAAAGAGGCAGAGATTGAAGCAGTTGGTGCGAAGATCATCGAAAAAGTGAACAAAGCAACGGGCGGTGTTCTTCGAGGGTAGCGAACTTAAAAGGGTCGATGCCTCCGGCGGGGATATTTTGTGAGAGAGGAAAACGAGATGCTAAAGGTCTATTTGTCAGGTGAAATTCACACGGATTGGCGCGAGCAAATCATTGAAGGCTCAAAGGATCTTGATGTGTTGTTTTCTGCGCCAGTAACGGATCACGCCGCGAGTGATGATTGCGGCGTTGCGATCCTTGGTGAAGAGCCAAACAAGTTTTGGCATGACCATAAAGGCGCGCAGATGAATGCTATTCGCACGCGCAAAGGGATCAGTGATGCAGATGTTGTGGTTGTGCGGTTTGGCGAGAAGTACAAACAGTGGAACGCGGCGTTTGATGCGGGTTATGCAGCGGCGCTGGGAAAATCGCTGATCGTTCTGCATCAAGATGAACATCAGCACGCGCTTAAAGAGGTGGATGCTGCAGCCCTTGCCGTTTGTAAAGAGCCACAGCAGGTCGCTGAAATTCTGCGCTATGTTCTTACGAGCAAGCTCCCCGGTTAAGTTGGGCGGGCAGGGGTAGCCCTGCCTTTTTGAACGGCAGGTCTGTCCAGGAAACGTTCTAGATATGCCACAGCGTTCTTGTGATCTTCCCAAGCGAGCACATCGCGAGCGCCATAAAATTCAAGCGATCCTAGCCAAGGTGCGATGGTGATATCTGCGATGGAGTAGTCGCCAGCGATCCAGTCTTGACCTTCGAGCTGTTTATCAACGACGGCCAAAAGGCGTTTACCTTCGTCTATATAGCGCTGACTCGGGCGCGAATCTTCGATCTGTGCGCCTGCAAATTTGTAAAAGAAGCCAAGTTGGCCAAACATTGGACCAAGGCCGCCCATTTGGAACATCAACCACTGCGTGATTTTGGCTTTGTCTGTTGCGTTAGAGCCGATGAGTTTCCCTTTCTTCTCAGCCAGTTACAAGAGTATTGCACCGCTTTCAAAGAGCCCGATAGGTGCACCGTCAGCTCCGTTTGGATCAATAATGGCTGGGATCTTGTTGTTTGGATTCAAAGATAAAAAAGCGTCACTTTTGACGTCTATGTCTGACAGCGTGACCAGATGCGGTTCATAGCCAACCCCATTTCTTCAAGTGCAATGGGTACTTTCACACCGTTGGGCGTTGGAAATGAATAAAGTTGAATAATATTGGGATCTTTAGCTGGCCAGCGCTGGGTAATCGCAAATTCGTTTAGCGAGGTCATATTCGTCTCCTTTTGATTGTGACGAACATAGGCGCGTTTTCCCATTAAAACAGTGACATGCCTGTGCGAAATCAACATATGTGATCTGCGCAAACACAATAAAAGAAAAGCGCACGACTAGGGTAACGGAAATAAAGGGACTTAAAATAATTTAATATTTCAAAGACTTAATCGCCAAGGGCAATGTTATGGACATGGCGGTTGGTATCATCATTGGTGCAGCGTTCACGGCAATCGTGACATCGCTTGTAGGTGATTTGATCAACCCGATTATCAGCCTCTTTATGGGCGTCATCGATTTTGCGGGTCAGTACACCTTGTTGGGTGAGGGCGAGTATGGCTCGATCACAGAAGCAGAAGAAGCAGGCGCAGCAGTCTTTGCTTGGGGTCGTTTTATCATGGCGGTCATCAACTTCCTCATCATCGCATTTGTTGTGTTCATGCTCGTTAAAGCTGTGGAGAAAACAAAGAAGGCAGAAGAGCCAGCGCCGGAACCAGCACCAGCAGGCCCAACTCAGGAAGAGTTGCTTGCAGACATTCTTGCGGCTTTGAAGAAGTAAACTGACGTTTTTGACAGTTTTGAAAGGGCGGCTACTGTATGGGCCGCCCTTTTGCTTTATTTGATTGCCAGCTGGGGTGAAATCACATCCAAGCCAAGGGCTTTGCCAACGGCGAAATAAGTCAATTGACCGGCATGAACATTCAGCCCCTCCAACAGATGAGGGTCATCCGCGCAGGCCTGTTTCCAGCCTTTGTCGGCAAGTGCGAGCATGAAAGGCATCGTTGCATTACCAAGTGCAATTGTAGATGTGCGCGCCACCGCTCCAGGCATATTGGCCACACAATAGTGCATAATGCCATCCACATCGTAGATCGGGTCATCATGGGTTGTGGCTTTGGACGTCTCAAAGCAGCCGCCTTGGTCAATTGCGACATCCACGATAGCGGCACCTTGCTTCATGCTTGAAAGCTGCTTGCGGGTAACGAGCTTTGGCGCAGCTGCGCCAGGAATAAGGACGGCACCGATAACCATATCCGCCTGCGCGACCAATTCAGCGGTGTTGCCCGCACTGGCATAGCTGGTCTTAAACGTGCCGCCATAAACATCATCAAGATATCGCATTCGCGGTAACGAACGGTCCAGTACAGTTACATCTGCACCCATGCCAGCCGCGATACGGGCCGCATGCGTGCCAACAACGCCACCGCCAATGACTGCAATGCGCGCAGGACCAACGCCGGGGACGCCGCCCATCAAAACACCGCGCCCGCCGTTTGCCTTTTGCAATGTCCATGCGCCAACCTGCGGAGCGAAACGACCCGCAACCTCCGACATCGGGGCAAGCAACGGCAAACCACCGCTGCGATCCGTCACTGTTTCATAAGCAATAGCCGTGCAGCCAGACGCGAGCAGATCCTTTGTCTGCTCCGGATCAGGGGCAAGATGTAGGTAAGTAAACAGGAGCTGGCCCTCGCGCAGCATCTTGCGCTCATTTGCTTGAGGTTCTTTCACTTTCACGATCATATCTGCTTTGGCAAATACGTCGCTTGCAGTGCCCGCTATTTCTGCGCCGGCGGCGATGTAATCTTCATCCGTGAAACCCGCACCGATGCCTGCACCTGTCTGCACCAACACACTATGACCATGTACGACAGCTTCATGCGCCGCGTTTGGGGTCATTCCAACGCGGTATTCCTGTGGTTTGATCTCTTTGGGGCATCCAATCTTCATTTCGCATCTCCTCCCAGTACGATTTGGATCCAAGGTGCCAAGGACGAAGCGGAAAGTGTTGTGAAAGTATGCCTATGATAGCGTATAAGCTTGCAAGATTCTTCGAACGACTTAGCCCTTTTGCAAGGAAATTGATCATATGAGCTTGGACACAACAGATAAGCGTATATTGCGCGCCTTGCAGAAAAGCGGGCGCATGTCGAACGCGGCGCTCTCAGAAGAGGTGAATCTTTCGCCCTCAGCCTGTCACAGGCGCGTTCAGCATTTAGAGGCTGATGGCTACATTCGTGACTATGTCGCGTTACTTGATGCTCGTAAAATTGGTGTTCCTTCGACGGTTTTTGTAGAAATTACACTTCGTGGACAGGCAGATGATGTGCTTGATGCTTTCGAAAAATCAGTCGCACGCATTCCCGATGTGTTGGAATGCCACCTGATGGCAGGTTCTGCAGATTACCTGCTTAAGGTTGTGGCTGAGGATACGGAGGATTTTGCGCGCATTCATCGTCAGTACCTTGCTCGGCTTCCCGGTGTCGCGCAGATGCAAAGTTCGTTCGCGTTAAGGACTGTCTTCAAAACGACGGCACTGCCAGTTTAGGACCGATAAAAAGCGCTTCTTGTCAAATTTCAGACATTATTAATACCTAGAGGATAGCTCTGTGTTTTGGTTGGCGTATTGCGCGGCTGAATTGACACAACCTGTCGCCTGCTCAATCAAAACGTGTTTGATGACTCGCTCCATGCACGGCAAACGAGTAAGAAATGAACTGTCTAGAGGAACGGAACTGCGATGAAAAACCTTCGAAATCTCACGCATATCTTGCGCGGTTTTAGTGTTAGCTGCGCAGTCTTGTTGCTACGATTGTCGCTGCACAAGATGTGGTGCAGCTTGGGTATGGGCGACTCATCACAAATGACTTTCTTGGCGATTTGAAGGATCGTGGCCAAACCGGTTCTTATGTCTCCAGCCGTATTTTTGGCAAAGCTTGGAATGGCTCACTGCCAGACCGCGGCGGTGAAATTCTCGAATTCCGGTTGCAGGCAGATATTAAGGCACCGGATGATCTTGTCACACCTTTTGCTGGGGATCGGCCCTTTGCGGGTTCTCTAAGTATCTGATTAAAAATATATTATCAGCACGCTGGGTTCGATGTCTCCTATGGTGGCGAGCTGGTCGTTGTGGGTCCGCAGACGCGTTTGGATCAGTTTCAAACCGCGCTTCATGATGGGCTTGGCGTTGCACCATTGTCAGCTAGAACGCGCGCAAATCAGATTGCGAACAAGACTTACCCAGGTGCTGTTGTTGAATTCAGCAAGCCTGTTGATGTTGGTGCCCGCTCTCGACTGCGCCCATTTGTTGAAGGTCGCGTGGGCGTTGAAAACCTTATCCGCGCTGGTGTGGATTTTGAGATCGGCGAGCTGACGCGCGGAGATTTGATGGTCCGAGATAGCATCACTGGGCAACGCTACCGCACGATCGTATCAGATGGTGCTGGTCTGTCTTTTGTTGTTGGCGTGGATACGGCCTTTGTAGGCGAAAGCGTGTATCTACCTGCGTCTCTTGGTCTGACATTAACCGACCGTCGCAATCGTGCGCGCGCGGGCGTACATTGGCAACGCAAGAATACTCATGGCTTCTTTGGCGTGACTTACTTGGGTCGGGAATTTACAACCCAATCGGATGAACAGGTTGTTGGCTCAATCAGGGTCGGCTTAAAGTTCTGAGACATTCTAGCCACAATCTCTAGGTGCAATTGAGAATATTCTTTCCAGCTCAAATTTCGTTTGTTAACCTTTTGTTAATAAAAAAAGACGAACGAGGCAGGACTAGAGTATGAAAACGGGCTTTCGAGGCACGTTTGTCATTTCATGGTCGCAAACAAAGTTAGACGGTATGGGGGCTGTTCCACTGCAGTCCTTGGATGTTGGTACGGCTTGGAGCTGGACCGGAGACGCAGTGCGCGTTGACGGACCTGCGGAGCTGTTGCGATTGGATGAGGCAGACGGCGATGCGAGTATTCGCAAACGCGCGGCAAAAATGGTGCGCAAGCTGGTTGGCGCTGCGCTGACAGATGAGAAGAACTTACAGAGTGTCGAGGTAGCGCATCCGATCCGTGACAGTAGTTTCGTGGTCACTGATGGGGCACAAAGCTATACTTTGACGGTGATTGATGTGGCGGGCAGCAAGGCGCCGCTTCTGATGTTCCTTGACGAGATGCCACCCAAAAATATTGATTTGTGGGTCGTACATCACACGATTGATATTCGTGGGCAGGATATGGTGTCGGTATCATCAGGTGGTGTGATTTGTTTCACGCCGGGGACGATGATCGATACGCCATCAGGGCCACGTGCGGTAGAAGAGCTGTGTGAAGGCGATCAGCTCCAAACGCGCGATAGTGGGGCGCAATCTATCGAGTGGATTGGATCACGACGCATGACTGGGGCACGTCTGTTCGCTATGCCAGAACTGCGTCCTATCCGCATTCGCGCTGGCGCGTTTCAGTTGGAAAAGCCTGATCAAGAGTTTTTGGTTTCGCCAAACCACCGGATGCTGGTGAAAGGTGCAATCGCGAAAGATTTGTTCAACACATCGGAAGTTCTGGTTGCTGCGAAAGACTTGGTGAACGGGTCCAGTGTGATGCGTGATACACTGGTGAAAGAGGTGACCTAGATTCACTTGATGCTTCCAAAACATGAAATGGTTTTGGCGAATGGCGTAGAAACGAAGAGTTTTCATCCTGCCTCTACGCCGCTGTCGACCATTCATTCCTGAAGCGGATTTGGCGCGGTTGTCAGACGCGAATAGTGACATTGAAGCTGACCCGAACAGTTATGGCGCGTATGCGCGCCGCATTTTATCACAATCCGAAGCGGCGATTTTGGGACATCAAGCCGCGTAAAGACATTGTGCGCCCCAAAGAGGGGCGCGCAGTTATTCTTCATCCAAATCGGATGAACCTATTGAGGCGCTGCCTCAAACTCCGAAGTTTGCTTGGAAAAGTGAAGAAATTACTGTTGTGCCGCGATGACAGCGCGCAAGATATCTTTGGCGTTTTCTGATGCCCAATCCGCATCACCGCGCAAACGCGCTATCTCAGCGCCGCCGCGATCAAGAATAACAGTGATTGGTAAGCCAAGTACAGCCATATCGCGCGCTACCTTTTGTTTTGGATCGCGGTGCAGTGGTAGGTTATCCACTTTGATTTCTTTAAAGAAATTCTTCATCGCCGGGGGCGTGTTGCGGCCCGTGGCCAGTGTGACGACTTCAAAGTTATCGCCACCGAGTTGTGTTTGCAGCTCCGACAGCATCGGCATTTCTTTTCGGCACGGGGCACACCACGTTGCCCAGAAATTTAACAGCACGACGCGCCCTTTGTGATCGGCGAGTGTGCCCTCACTGCCATCGTCTTTTACATATGGGGTGTCTGAGGTGGCTTTGGGAACTGCATGAAAGTTGAGCTTTTTCATATCGCCCTCGCGCATTGCTGCGATCTCATTCAGATCAGCATGAACAATTTGTGGCGCAAGGTTTGCACCCATCAACAGAGCGGTATACATCAGCGAAACAACAGTTTTTTTCATTTTCCCTCCAAGGGTAGGCA
>JAHEGL010000088.1:8905-9359 GCA_024645145.1 Planktotalea sp. | reverse complement strand
GTGGAATCGGTGAAATTTTCAATGAACTTGAGCCGGAAGATCTGCTGAAGTTTGGTCTGATCCCAGAATTTGTGGGTCGTCTGCCTGTTCTGGCAACGCTTGAAGATTTGGATGAAGACGCGCTTGTTACAATCCTGACCCAGCCGAAAAACGCTTTGGTTAAGCAATACCAACGTCTGTTCGAACTTGAGAGCACACAACTGACATTTACCGAAGATGCGCTGAGCTCGATCGCTAAGCGTGCTATCGAACGTAAAACGGGTGCACGTGGTCTGCGTTCTATCTTGGAAGAAATTCTTCTGGATACGATGTTTGACCTGCCAGGTATGGATACCGTGACAGAAGTGGTTGTGAATGAGGAGGCGGTAACGTCTGACGCACAGCCTTTGATGATACACGGCGAAGCGGAAAAGGAGCCTGCTTCAGCGGGTTAACGCGAGATCAAAGAAATGTA
>JAHEGL010000088.1:0-8895 GCA_024645145.1 Planktotalea sp. | reverse complement strand
TTAGCAAAGGCAGGCGAAATGCCTGCCTTTTTGCGTTGCGCTCTCTCTAGACCTTTGCGCTTTGATCAGGCATATCTGAGGAAACATGAGCGGAGTGATCCATGGGCATCGGTAGCAAAATTTTACGTGTTCTCACGTGGTGGAATGGCCAAACGTTGAACACACAATTGTTCACATGGCGCAAAGGTGTACGCGTTGGCGAGGATGACCAAGGCAACGTATTCTATGAAAATCGTGAAAAATCAAAGCGCTGGGTGATTTTCAACGGTGAGATTGAAGCAAGCAAAATCAGCCCCGATTGGCATGGTTGGCTACATCACACTTGGGATGAAACGCCAAGCGACAAACCATTGGTACACAAATCTTGGCAAAAGCCGCATCAGGAAAACCTGACAGGCACTGCTGCGGCCTATGTGCCTGCTGGTTCTATCCGCCAAGCGAAGCCTGCAGATCGCAGTGACTACGAAGCTTGGGTCCCCGAATAATTTCAATTTTCGGGGAGTGAGGGGCAAAATATGACGCAGAACAAAACCGAAGTAATGATCGGCGGCCTTGTGATTTCCGCAGCGATTGGTTTTTTGGTCTATGCGGCGCAGATCACTGGCGTCAGTTCCAACGCCGGCAGTTACCCGCTTACCGCCAGCTTTCGATCTTTGGAAGGCGTGAGCGTTGGCACAGATGTGCGCTTGGCTGGTGTTAAAATAGGCTCTGTGAACTCGGTGACGCTAAACGCGGAAACGTATCGTGCAGATACAATTATCAGTATCAAAGACGGTATCGAAATCCCTGATGACAGTGCGATTACAATCGCATCGGAGGGCCTTCTTGGCGGCAATTTTGTTGAGATCGTTCCTGGTGGATCACCATTTATGTATGATCCGTCTTCTGAGATTAAAGATACGCAAAGCGCCGTTAGTCTAGTGTCGCTCTTGTTAAAGTTTGTGTCACGGTCGGGTGAATGATCAAATTCCTTAGTGTTTTGATGATCTTAGCAACGTCGGCGTCAGCGTCATTGGCGCAACAACAGGTGTCTTCCGGCACTGGGGCGCAGTTACGTGTTCTGGATAAAGTCAGTGGGCAAAGCTCCAACTACGAATTGGCAAGTGGCAGTTCGATGGAACTTGGTATGTTGACCATTTCTTTGCGCTCTTGCCGTTTTCCAGAGGGCGCGCCGTCAAATGACGCGTTTGCCTATATTGACGTTATTGAAACACAAACAGCACAACCGGTATTTGGGGGCTGGATGATCGCGTCTTCGCCTGCATTGAACGCGATGGAACATTCACGCTATGACGTTTGGGTTCTGCGCTGTAAAACGTCTTGAAGGCTGGGTAGGGGATACGCGTCAAAATATGCGATGTCCTGTAGCGCGTCATGAAGCAATGCATGATATTCCGAACGCGAAATTTCGATCGCTCCAAGGGTTGCGAGATGCTCAGTTAAGAATTGAGTGTCAAACAGGGTAAACCCACATCGCAAAAGATGCGTTGTTAGAAACGCGAGCGCTGTTTTGGACGCATCTCTTCGCTTTGAGAACATGCTTTCACCGAAAAACGCGGTCCCTGTAGCGACGCCGTAAACACCGCCAACAAGCTCGTCGTCTTCCCAAATCTCCATTGAATGGGCATGAGACATTTCGTGTAAGAGGCTGTAAAGTCTGGCGATATCGTGGCTGATCCATGTGTCTTTGCGCTCTGCGCAGGCGGAAACAACCGCGTCGAAATCACTATTCGCACGGATCGTCCAATTCGCCGACCGCATATGTCGCGCGAGAGAACGGGAAATATGAAACTGATCTAAAGGAATGATGCCCCGTTGCCGTGGGTCGACCCAGAAGAGTTCTGGATCGTCGCGCGATTCCGCCATAGGAAAAATACCCGCCTGATAGGCGTGTAGCAGCATTTGCGGCGTTAAAACTGGAGTATTATCTCGCATGACGTCAGTTTACTCCAATGTCATGCGAGGTGAAGGGCTTAGCTAAAATTAAGCGTCAGCGTTAAGACTTGTCTCGAGCCAATGCTCTAACCAGTGGATGTTATACTCCCCAGTCAGCACGTCTTTTTCCTGCAAGAGCGCGTGAAACAACGGAATGGTTGTATCGATGCCATCTACAATGAGCTCACCCAAGGCACGGTGTAAACGCGCCAGCGCTTCTGGTCTGTCGCGCCCATGAACGATGAGCTTTCCAATCAAGCTGTCGTAGTAGGGCGGAATAGAATAGCCATCATAAAGTGCGCTATCCATTCGCACGCCAAGTCCACCAGGTGCATGATATTGCGTAATTTTTCCAGGGCAGGGCGAGAAGTTCGGCAGCTTTTCAGCGTTAATCCGAACCTCAATAGCGTGACCATTGATTTCTAGATCGTCCTGCTTGAAAGACATTTCATGGCCAGCAGCAACCAGGATTTGCTCACGCACAAGGTCTACGCCAAAGATGCCTTCAGTCACAGGATGCTCGACCTGTAAACGCGTGTTCATCTCAATGAAATAGAACTCGCCGTTCTCATAAAGGAATTCGATTGTGCCAGCGCCGATATAGTTAATTTTGGCAACGGCATCGGCGCAGGTTTTACCAATGCGTGCGCGTTCTTCGGCACTGATGGACGGACCTGGGGCTTCCTCAAAAACTTTTTGATGACGGCGCTGTAAAGAACAATCTCGTTCACCCAAGTGAACCGCGCGTCCTTTGCCATCGCCGAACACCTGAATTTCGATGTGGCGTGGGGTCGTTAGGTACTTTTCGATATAAACTTCGTCATTGCCGAAATTCGATTTGCCCTCGGCGCGTGCGGTCATGAACGCGCTTTCCATGTCAGCAGCTGTTTGTGCAACTTTCATGCCGCGTCCGCCACCGCCGGCAGTGGCTTTGATGATGACTGGATAGCCAATTTCATTGCCAATGCGCTTTGCATCGTCAAGCGCCGCAACACCCCCATCGGAACCGGGAACGCAAGGCACGCCAAGCGCTTTCATCGTGTCCTTTGCCGTGATTTTATCGCCCATTGTGCGGATGTGTTCCGCTGTGGGCCCGATAAATGTCAGGTTATGATCTTCGATTATCTGCACGAAGTTCGCATTTTCAGACAAAAATCCATACCCAGGGTGGATCGCCTGTGCGCCCGTTATTTCGCAGGCCGAAATGATTGCTGGGATCGACAAATAGCTATCGGTTCCGGCCGGTGGGCCAATGCAAACGGATTCATCAGCCATGCGAACATGCATTGCATCCGCATCCGCGGTTGAATGAACAGCTATGGAGCCGATGCCCATTTCGCGGCAGGCACGAATGACGCGAAGCGCGATTTCGCCGCGGTTGGCGACAAGAATTTTGTCAAACATATCTGAGCCTTATTCGATGATGACCAAAGGAGCGCCGAACTCAACTGTTGAGCCATCCTCGACCATGATCCGTGTCACTTTGCCTGCGCGCGGTGCTGGAATATGGTTCATAGTTTTCATAGCTTCGACGATAAGCAAGGTGTCACCTTCTGAGACCTGCGCCCCAACGTTCACAAATGCGGGGGAGCCGGGTTCAGCTTGCATGTAAACTGTACCGACCATTGGCGAAGTCACTGCGCCAGGGTGGCTTGAGGGATCATCGCTCGCAGGCGCTGGAGCCGCTGCGACTGGTGCGGCGGCGTCTACAGTTGCAGGAGCCGCAGCAACTGGAGCAGGGGCTGCAATCATCTGTTGCGATGTACGGCTGACACGAACGTTAATGCTATCATCTTCTGCGTAGGCGCGTTTGACCTGCAATTCTGTCAAATCATTCTCGCGCAAAAGTTCTGCAAGCGCTTGGATGAATGCAACATCGGCATCGTTTGATTTGTTTGTCATGCTATCCCTCAATGTCCCTGGGCTGTATTTGCGCTTTCTGCGAAGCGCGACTGGCGTTTATTATAGGGCAAGACGTAATCGTTTGGAAGCCGCGCTGCTGCATCTAAATCGCGCAATGACTTAGGTGACTTACAAAGGGCTGTTTTGCCTTGGCTTGTTCCAATTTCTGTTGACCTTATATCCTTGCTCTGGCCTCATGGGGGGCAAGCCAGCGGGAGGAAAAGCATTTGAATATAGCGTCTTGGCTCTCGCGCCGTGCGCGCCAATCACCGAAATACGCGGCGATTTTTGATGGAATTGACTGTGTCGCAACTTATCAAGAATTCGATCAGCGTGCGCGCAGCGTTGCACATTGGCTGAAAGATCAAGGCGTCACATCCGGTGATCGTGTTGCTATTTTTATGGAGAACAGACCTGAGTACCTCTTCGTTTTATTTGGGGTTTGGTATGCAGGGGCCGCAGTGGTTCCAATCAACGCGAAACTTCATGCCAAGGAAGCGCGCTGGATCATTAACGACGCGGACGTGGCTTTAACTTTCGCGAGTGAAGATAAGATGACTGCCTTGTTGGACGCAGGCGTTGCGGGTCAAATAGTCGATGCTGGGTTGGTTTGCAGTGAAACTGATCCGCGCTCTGAAGTGGAATATGAACCTCGAAAGCCAGATGATCTGGCTTGGCTATTTTACACCTCTGGCACTACGGGACAGCCCAAAGGTGTGATGATCACGCACCGTATGCTTGTGTCGATGTCGATGAATTACCTCGTAGACGTCGATTCAGTAAGCGACGAAGACGCTGCTATCTATGCCGCCCCCGTGTCACATGGGGCAGGGCTTTATAATATGGTGCACGTTCTGAAAGGGGCGCGGCATGTTTTCCCCGCGTCGCGCGGGTTTGAGGCTGGTGAGATTTTTGAGCTCGCACGTACATTTGGCTCAGCACATATGTTTGCGGCTCCGACCATGGTAAAGCGTCTTACAGATGCAGCAAACGTGAGCGGTACGGACGGGGTAGGTCTGCGCACCATCGTTTATGCAGGTGGCCCCATGTATGAAGCGGATATTCTGGCCGCATCAGACACGTTCGGTGACATCTTTGTTCAAATTTATGGGCAAGGGGAATGTCCAATGGGCATCACGGTCTTGTCGCGACAAGATGTGAGTGATCGTCAGCACGCACGTTGGAAAGCGCGTTTAGGATCAGTCGGGCAAGCTCAGTCTTCCGTCGAAGTGCGCGTTGCGGATGAGCAAAATGAAGTTTTAAGCGCAAATGAAATTGGGGAAATTCAAGTGCTTGGTGATACCGTGATGCAAGGCTATTGGCGCAACCCAGAGGCTAGCAGTAAGACGCTTGTGGATGGATGGCTCAAGACCGGTGATTTGGGCTTTATTGATACTGATGGCTACGTGAACTTGGTGGATCGTTCGAAAGATATGATCATTTCTGGCGGCACGAACATTTATCCACGCGAAGTGGAAGAGGTCTTGCTGCAACACGCCGATATCACTGAAGCCTCAGTTGTTGGAGCATTTCGTCCAGAATGGGGCGAGGAAGTCGTTGCTTTTGTTGTTCTTTCGAAAGGTGCAGTTTTGAACCAACCCGAGCTCGACGCGTATTGTCTCGAGAATATCGCGCGGTTCAAGCGTCCAAAGCGGTATGTGCAACTCAATGAGTTACCCAAGAACAACTATGGCAAGGTCTTGAAGATTGAGCTGAGAACGATGCTTTAGAAACGCCTCAGCCTCGCATCTTTCGAAGCGAGGCTGAGGTTTGGAAACAGTGTTTGGCTATGCGCCAGCGCGATTTGCGATCAAGTCATCCACGACCGAAGGATCGGCGAGAGTTGATGTGTCGCCAAGCGCACCCGTGTCATTTTCGGCAATCTTGCGCAGAATACGGCGCATGATTTTGCCAGAGCGCGTTTTAGGCAAGCCGGGTGCCCATTGGATAACATCGGGCGATGCAATAGGGCCGATTTCTGTGCGTACCCAAGTGCGCAGCTCCTTGCGCAATTCTTCTGTTGGCTCTTCGCCATTCATCAAAGTCACGTAGCAATAGATGCCCTGACCTTTGATATCATGAGGGAAGCCAACAACTGCCGCTTCGGCGACTTTCTCATGTGCCACAAGAGCGCTTTCGACTTCGGCCGTGCCCATGCGGTGGCCTGATACGTTGATGACGTCATCGACGCGGCCAGTGATCCAGTAGTCGCCGCCTTCATCGCGTTTGGCACCGTCACCAGTGAAGTAATAGCCTTTGTAATCAGAGAAGTAGGTCTGCTGAAAACGCTTGTGATCGCCAAAGACAGTGCGCATTTGACCGGGCCAGCTGTCTTTGATGCACAAAACACCTTCAGCTGGGTTGCCTTTGATTTCCTCGCCCGTTGTCGGCTCAAGAATGACAGGCTCGATACCAAAGAACGGCTTCATCGCAGAACCGGGCTTCATTGCATGTGCGCCGGGGAGGGGTGTCATCAAGTGACCGCCGGTTTCCGTCTGCCACCATGTATCAACGATCGGGCAACGACCGCCGCCAACAATTTCGTTGTACCAATTCCAAGCTTCCGGATTGATAGGCTCACCCACTGTTCCTAGGATGCGAAGGGACGACAGATCAGCGGCTTCAACAAAGCTATTGCCTTGACCCATCAATGCACGCAACGCGGTTGGGGCGGTATAGAACTGGTTGACCTTGTGCTTTTCGCACACTTGCCAGAAGCGTGATGCGTCTGGATAGGTTGGCACACCTTCAAACATCACAGTCGTCGCGCCATTCGCGAGCGGACCATATACGATGTAGGAGTGACCTGTGACCCAACCCACATCTGCGGTGCACCAGAAAACGTCGTTCTCTTTGTAATCAAACACAACTTCATGGGTGAAGGCGGCATAAACGATGTAGCCACCTGTGGTGTGAACAACGCCTTTTGGCATGCCTGTTGAGCCTGATGTGTAGAGCACAAACAACGGATCTTCGGCGTTCATTTCTTCTAGTGCGCAAACGTCGGAAGCGTCTGTGGCGAGTGCGTTGTAGTCAAAATCACGCCCTTCGTTCCAAGCGATATCGCCGCCAGTGCGCTTAACCACGAGGCATTTGACATCATCACCGCAATTGGCAAGCGCGAGGTCCGCGTTCTTTTTCAGCGGCGTTGCTTTGCCGCCGCGTGGGGCTTCATCTGCAGTGACAATAAGTTTGGCTTCGGAGCCGTTGATACGAGCAGCCAAAGCATCCGGAGAAAAGCCTGCAAAAACAATAGAGTGGATCGCACCGATACGGGCGCTTGCAAGCATCGCATAGGCAGCTTCTGGGATCATCGGCATGTAAAGAACAACGCGGTCGCCTTTGCTGACGCCCAAATCCTTTAGGATGTTGGCCATGCGGTTCACGTTTTTGCTCAGCTCGTTGTAGCTGATGTGCTGTGCACCTGCATTTGGATCATCGGGTTCGAAAATAATCGCCGTTTGATCCCCGCGCGTTGCCAAGTGGCGGTCGATACAGTTCGCAGAAACGTTCAAAGTGCCATCTGCGTACCAATTGATGTCTACGTTGCCAAAGTCGTAGTTAACGTCTTTGACTTTGGTGAATGGCTTTATCCAGTCAATGCGCTGACCTTGCTCAGACCAAAATGCCTCTGGGTCCGCAATGGATGCTGCGTACATCGTGTCATATTTGGCCGCATCAACATGCGCCGCTTTGGCAAACTCTGCGGAAGGGGGGTAGGTATTGGTCATGGGATAGTCTCCACCTGTAAAAACGCTTTCAGAAGGGAGCGATGTCCCTGTTTGCGCCATTCAATGTCGTGAAAGTAAAAAGGTCCAGCGCTGACAGCAGGCCGGACCCTTTCAATTTAGATTGCGAGGTATTCGGCGCGAAGTTCTTCGTTTTCAAGAACTTCAGAGGCCAAGCCATCAAAGACGATACCGCCTGTATCCAAGATGACCGCGCGATCCGCGAGCTCTAGCGCGCGAACGGCGTTTTGTTCAACGATGATTGTCGTCATACCTTGCTCTTTGATCAAGCGCAGGGTTTTTTCGATCTCATCAACGATCACCGGCGCAAGACCCTCATAGGGTTCATCCAGCAGCAATACCTTAATGTCACGCGCAAGGGCGCGCGCAATGGCAAGCATTTGTTGCTCGCCACCAGAGAGCGTCACACCTTCTTGCGCACGGCGCTCACCGAGGCGGGGGAAGAGGTCATAAAGACGCTCAATAGACCAACCAATTGGCGGTGCAATCTGCGCAAGCTTGAGGTTTTCCTCAACCGTGAGACCAGGAATAATACGACGATCTTCTGGGACAAGACCTAGCCCTGAAATAGCCGCTTCATAACTTTTCATGTTGTGAAGCGGTTGGTGATCTAGCCAGATCTCGCCGTGCGTGACCTGAGGGTCATCAAGACGTGCGATAGAGCGCAGCGTCGTTGTTTTGCCAGCGCCATTTCGACCCAAAAGTGCGAGGATCTCGCCCTCGTGTACTTTGAAGCTGATGCCTTGGACAATATAGCTTTCGCCATAATATGCATGCAGATCCCACACATCGAGATAGGCAGGAGCGGTTTTCGCGTGGTTAGCGCCTGCGGAGGCTTTCGATTGTACGTTCATTTGAAAAACTCCTATGCCGTCTCGCCAAGATACGCTTCGCGCACTTTGGGGTGGCCTTTGATATTGTCTGGCGTGTCTTCGACCAGTGGCGTGCCTTGGGCAAGCACGGTAATGCGCTCAGCCAAAGAGAAGACAACGTGCATATCATGCTCAATGATTGCGATTGTGATATCGCGCTCGTCTTTAATTTGCTTGAGCAGATCAATGGTGTTGTTCGTGTCCGCACGCGCCATGCCCGCTGTTGGCTCATCGAGTAACAAAAGACGTGGTTCTTGCGAAAGGCACATGCCAATTTCAAGACGACGCTTGTCACCACGGCTCATCGCGGCTGCATTCATATGGCGTTTGTCGGCCATATTCATTTCTTCAAGCATATGCTCGGCACGCTCCACGACGTCCTTTTGCGAGCCAACCGAGTTGATCGCATTCAGCTCGAACGCCCCGTCACGTTTGGC
>JAHEGL010000082.1:5281-9393 GCA_024645145.1 Planktotalea sp. | reverse complement strand
TTCTTCCTGAAAAACGATAATCGCTTCTTACAGGCATTGCTTGACTACATCATGGTCAGCGAAAATTTGTGCGATAAAGCAAAGGCTTGGCGCATTTGGCATCCGTTTGATGACCCCGAATGCTGGCGCGACGAGACGTTGCGAAGTGCACTGCTTACCGCCTCTGATCACTTCCCTGTGACGCTGGATATTGTTATTTAGACTAAAAATTAGCGCCAAGTACCCCTACATTTACCCCATGAAACAGATTGCACTCACCGCGACACTGGCCTTCGCACTGGCTTTGCCTGCGCAGGCGGATAGCTCTAAAGCCGAAGAAGGCTTTGGCCTGATGGAAAAGGGCGCACGCCTCCTGTTCGAAGGATTGTTGCAAGAAATGCAGCCCGCATTTCGTGATATGGAAGGGCTTTCAGAGCAGCTTGAACCGGCTTTACGTGGCTTTGTGGAAAATATGGGCCCTGCTTTGGGCGGACTGTTGGAGCAGGTTGAAGACTTTTCGAAATACCATCCGCCAGAGGTTTTGCCCAACGGCGACATCATTCTGCGTCGCAAGAGCGAAGCAGAGATCGTTGTCCCTGAAGGTGAAGTTGAGCTTTAATCCGCTCGCACTTTTGTAGAAGGTTTTGTGAACTTAACAGCAACCTCTGCACCCAACGTACTTGCGAGCGAAGCAAGCCGAGATTCGGCGACTTCTGAAAACAAGGGTTTGGCTGAACTATGTAAGCGTAGTTCCAACCGCTTTTTCTTGGGAAACCAGCGAATTTCACCCAGTTGCGTGTCTTTCTCCATCCAAAGCATTGCGCCGAAACGCATGGCTTTGCCCAAGATCTCTGCTTGGTGACGCTGCTCTGGTGTCAGGAGGTCCAGCAAATCATCAAAGCGGGTGCCATCAGGTTTGTTGCGGTAGCGATACATCAACGCAAGACCAAGAAACACGCGTTCTGAATGACTTAGCCCTCCAAGGTTGGCGCGTGTTGAATTGTCAAAGCACACCTCTGCACGAAAATCTGGATGGGCGCGCCAACTCACATCGTGCAAAAGGCTTGCAGCCTTAACCAACCGCTTTGTTGCCGAGGGTGCCGATTTGAATAAGGGCATGATGAAATCGTAAAGCGTTTTGCCAAAACCGGGCATACGTGCGTCTTTGCTTTCTGAAAAACGCGCAGATTCAATGAGCGGATCACGGTCGCGTAGCTTTTGCGGCATTTGTTCATAGAGCATTCCTTCGCGAATACCGTAGCTCGAAACAGCGATATCTTTGGGTTTCACGCGATTGACCAAGATCTTCAAAACCTCAGACGCAATCGGAACCAACGCCATACGCGCCGCAGAGATGCCACAGGCTGCGCGCAGCTCTTCAATGTCTGACTTGGCGATGAATTTTACAGTTTCGCGCACCGACTTGTGGGTCATGCGGTATTCATGCAAAACATGCAAAGGGTAGCCAAGGCGGTGCATATCAATGCGCGCAATCGCACGCCACGAGCCACCAACAAGGAACAAACGATCTTTCTGCTCGCCCATCTGTTGATGCAACTCAGCGATCACTTCTTTGGCGTATTTTTTGCGCGCTTTTGCGCCGCCCTTCATACTTTGCAGCTTTAATGGACCAAGCGAGGAGGTCACGCATTTGCCCACATGACCATCGCGAATTTCAGCCAGCTCCATAGAAGCACCGCCGATGTCACAGACCAAGCCATACGAACCAGGCCAGCCAAGCAGTACGCCTTGCGCAGACAGACGTGCCTCTTCCGGACCATCAATCACATGAACGGTTAAGCCTGTTTCACGCAACACATCGGCGCAAAAATCAGGCCCATCAGTGGCGTCGCGCACAGCGGCCGTGGCAACAGCGGTGAGCGGTGAAATGTCAAGACTTTGCGCAATCGCTTCAAACCGCGCGATAGCCGCCAAAGCCCGTACACGTCCCTCGGGGTTCAAGCGCCCTGTATCAGAGATACCAGCCCCCAACGCACACATGACTTTTTCGTTGTAAAAATAGGCAGGGCTGCGCGCAGCACCATCGAAAACCACCATACGCACCGAGTTGGATCCGATATCAACCACACCCACCCGTGCCAATTTGCGTACGGAGGGATCGTTAAATAAAGGACGCCCAAACGGGTTTGTCGTGGCGATGGACGTAAAATCGGCGGTCATGTCAGCACTCATGGTGTCAGGCACTTTCATCATCGGTATGCGTAAGTTTCGGCACATCTGCCGCCCCTGCAGAGCCACGCCCAGACAGGGACGGGTTCTCCATGAAGAAGCGGTGACAGTTGAATGCAAACTGACCTTCAGGCACGCTGTCTCTTGCGAATGATCCGTCTGGCCGCATGATCCAGCTTTGGGCTACGTCTGCAAGGTTTGCCGCCATAATCTGGCTGACGATCTGGGCTTTGACCGTACCGTTATTAATCTCAATCAGAGTTTCGACACGGCGGTTCAAATTGCGCCCCATCCAATCCGCAGAGCTGATGAACACGCGCGCCTTTTTGTGGGGCAAGCCATAGCCATTGCCGAAACAAACGATGCGTGAATGTTCCAGAAAGCGCCCGACAATAGATTTCACACGGATGGTTTCGCTCAACCCTTTAATTCCGGGTCGCAGTCCGCATATCCCGCGAATGACCAGATCAATTTTCACCCCCGCTTGGGACGCCTGATAGAGCGCATCAATCACTTCTGGATCAATAAGCGAATTCATCTTCGCCCAAATGACCGCTGGTTTTCCGGCCTTTGCATGTTCGGCCTCGCGCGCGATCAATTCGATTAAACGTGGTTTTAGAGTCAGTGGCGAAATCGAGAGATTATCAAGCTCGTCGGGGGGCGCATATCCTGAGAGATAATTGAACACTTTGGTTGCATCGCGCCCAAGTTTCTTGTCGCAGGTAAAGAAGGAAAGATCAGTATAAATGCGCGCGGTGATCGGGTGATAATTGCCTGTCCCGTAGTGGGTGTAGGTCACTAAGTGATCCCCCTCACGCCGCACGACGATTGAAATCTTGGCGTGGGTTTTGAGATCGAGAAAGCCATACACCACATGCGCGCCCGCACGTTCCAAGCGGCGCGACTGGCGAATGTTGGCCGCTTCATCAAAGCGCGCTTTCAGCTCGACCAAAGCGGTGACTGACTTGCCGTCTTCTGCGGCTTCGCACAGCGCAGAGACAATGGGCGAGCGTTTTGAGGTGCGATAAAGCGTCTGTTTGATGGCAACCACGTCAGGGTCGCGCGCAGCTTGGGTTAAAAAACGCACGACCATATCAAACGTCTCATACGGATGATGCAGCAACATGTCTTTCTGGCGGATCGCAGCGAACATATCGCCCTCATGGTCCTGCACGCGTTCGGGTATGCGGGGCATAAAGGGTGGCCAGAGTAGGTCAGGGCGTGCGTCGGTCACCAATTCAGACAGATCCGACATGCCAATCATTCCAGGCAACTCAACGGTTTCAGCCTCTGTGACACCCAGCTCACGCATGACCATTGTCTTAAGCTTGTTGGGCGCGTCGCCCGTATAGGTCATCCGCACGACCTCACCGCGCTTACGGCGCTTTAGGGCAACCTCAAATTCGCGTACGAGATCTTCTGCCTCGTCTTCGACTTCAAGGTCGCTGTCGCGCAGCACGCGAAACTCGAAATGCCCTTTGAGTTTGTAGCCAGGAAACAAGCGGCCCAAGTTTTCCAGCAAGACATCTTCAAGCGGTAAATAGCGCAGCTGCCCTTCAGGGGCAGGGAGTGCGATAAAGCGGTCGATTTGCGCGGGGATCGGCAAAAGCGCGAACAGCTCGCGTTTGTCTGATTGGCGTTCAAGCTGTAGCGCAAGCGAGTAGCCAGTGTTCGGGATGAACGGAAAAGGATGCGCCGGGTCAATCGCAAGCGGTGACAAAACAGGAAAAACGTTGTGCAAGAATAGGTCTGCAACGACTTCTTTGTCGGTATCCTCTAAATCTGCACGCGTGACGATCGCGATCCCCGCTTCAAGCATTTGAGCGCGCAGGTTTTCCAGAACAGTTTGCTGCGTACGCAGCAAGTTGCGCGCGTCTTCGTTGATCAACACCAGTTGCTCTGCAGGGCTCAAACCGTCTGCGGCAGCGGTGGAATTACCTGCT
>JAHEGL010000082.1:0-5271 GCA_024645145.1 Planktotalea sp. | reverse complement strand
GCGACGCGGACTGTGTAGAACTCATCAAGGTTGGTCGCGGAGATCGACAAAAACCGAAGCCGCTCAAGCAGCGGCACACGTGGATTTTCCGCTTCTTCCAGAACGCGCCAATTGAAGTTTAGCCAGCTGAGCTCGCGATTCACAAAGCGAGGGGGGCCGTCTAGATCCACATCGGGCAGATCGAGCGGTTCAGGACAACCCGCTTTGAGAAAGTCAGCTTGCATCGTGTTGAATCACTCCTTTTGCACATCAGAGTGTGCGCCAGCTTGGCTAATTTTGTCCAGCGCCGCCGCTGCAAACGCGCGGGTTATCGCACGCCTTGCGTCAAGCGCAGCTTTATCGAGTGCGGCCACAACCTGCTGCGCGGCTGCAAAAGAACGATCAATGCGCAATGCAAGAAACGGAATGACATCGGGTGCTGGGTTCAACTGTCGATCTGCGAAAAGCTTCATCAGAACAGCTGTAAGCAATGTGTCGTCGGGGGCCTCGAGCGTCGCGGTTTGGATCGCCTGCAAACGGCTGGCCAAGTCTGGCAAAGTCAGCCCCCAATGGTGGGGCTGAGAGTTTGCGGTGAACAACAGTGCGCGACCCTCTGCTTGAGCAAGGTTGTGCAAGTGAAAAAGCGCAGTTTCTAGCGCCTGATCCCCTGCGATCTGGTCAACATCTTCGATCACGAGGGGTGTTTGAAGAAGGGTTGGGACATCGTCCTCTTGCAGTGTGGAAACTGAAATTATTTGGGCACCGCTTTGGGCCGCCCACACATGCGCGAGATGGGTTTTACCGGACCCTTTCGGTCCGATGAGCATCAGTTTGTTATTGCTCCATGTGTCTGGCGTGTCGATCAATGCCACCGCGAGCGCGTTAGAGGGGGAGATGAAAAAGTCATCGCGCCCCAGCGCCGCGCGGGCTGGGAGATCAAAGCTGAGTTGTGTGCTCATCTCTTATGGCTCGCTCTGCTCATCGGTTTCTAAACCAGCATATAGCCTGCTGCCCATATACTGACTGACCAAAAAGCGAATGATCACCCCTAGCGCTGCAGCGACGGGCACACCCACGAGCAGTCCAACGAAACCGAATACGGAGCCAAAGACTGACAGCGACAACAGCAACCAAACAGGATGCAAGCCTACAGAATTCCCAACAAGCTTGGGGGTTAACACATTGCCCTCGAGCACTTGGCCGATGACAAAAATACCCGCGACAAGCCCAAGGGAGACCCAATCACCCCAAAACTGGAACAGTCCAAGCCCAATGGCCAAGGCCCCACCGATAAGGGCCCCAACATAAGGGATAAAGGTGATCAATCCCGCGATAAAGCCAACGACGAGGCCGAATTGCAGACCTACAAGCATTAGTGCAATGGCGTAATAGGTGCCCAGCAACAGACAGACAGTGCCCATGCCGCGGATGAAGGCGGCGAGCGTTTCATCCACTTGTTTGGCCAGATGACGGACCGTCGGGGCATGATCGCGCGGCAACAACGTATCAAGGCGCGCAGTCATGTTGTCCCAATCCAGAAGCAGGTAAACGGCCACGACAGGGACGATTAAGAAAAGCACCACAATATTGATGATAGAAGAGGCCGAGGACAGCACCGTGCTGAGCAATTCACCGCCTTTGGATTGGATCGTCTCACCAACCGCAGTAAGAGATTGGCGCAGCGTAGAGCCTTCATCTATGAGGTCAGGGAAGCGATCCGACAGGAAAGCTTGCAAGTCTCTGAAAAGTTGCGGTGCAATATCAAACAGCGCAATGGCTTGGTTGATCAGTGTTGGAACGACCAGCAGGACCATCAAGGCGAATATGATCACGCCGACTAGTGTGATAAGAGTGGTTGCTAGAACGCGACTGCATCCAAGTCGTTCAAGTCGATCTGCGACAGGGTCAAGGAAATAGGCAATTGCCCCACCCAGAATGAATGGCAAGACAACATCGCCCAGATACCAAAGCACGACCATGAAGATCGCGGTGCTGATGCCCCAGTATTTCATCTGATTTTTGACAGGAAGTGCCATATGCGCCTCTGTTTGCTTGCTTTGATTAGACATCGCTCATGTGTGGTTGGGTTTCAAGTGCGGAAGGGGGCCAGCCCCGTCTCAGTAAACTGAGATTCCCCCGGAGTTTATTTAGAAACGTGAAGGGATGGCTTGCTGGAGAGGGCATGAGGGCCTAAACGTGAGGAAATAAAAGCTAATCCCGAGAGATATCCAATGCGTCTGAGCCGTTACTTCTTGCCGATCCTGAAAGAAAACCCTGCGGATGCGCAGATTGTCAGCCACCGTTTGATGCTGCGCGCAGGGATGATCAAGCAATCCTCTGCGGGCATTTATTCATGGTTACCAATGGGTTTCAAAGTGTTGCGCAAGATTGAAAATATCGTGCACGAAGAGCAACAGCGCGCGGGCCACATCCCGATGTTGATGCCCACGCTGCAATCCGCTGATCTTTGGCGCAAGTCTGGCCGCTACGATGCGTATGGCCCTGAAATGCTGCGCATTAATGACCGCCATGATCGCGAGATGCTCTATGGTCCCACGAACGAAGAACTGATCACAGACATGGTCGCGAATTTCGTGGGCAGCTATAAATCGCTCCCATTGACACTGTATCATGTGCAGTGGAAGTTCCGAGACGAAGTGCGGCCACGCTTTGGTGTGATGCGCGGGCGCGAGTTTTTGATGAAAGACGGTTACAACTTCGATTTGACTAAAGAAGATGCACTGCACGCTTATAATCGCCATCTGGTGACGTATCTGCGCACTTATGAGCGCATGGGCCTGCAAGCGATCCCAATGCGTGCCGACAGTGGCCCGATTGGTGGCGATTACACGCATGAGTTCCTTGTGCTGGCGGATACGGGCGAGAGCGAAGTATTCTATGACAGTGAGATCACTGATCTCAGCTTTGGTGATCGCGCAATTGATTTTGACGACAAAGCCGCGTGCCAATCTGTGATGGAGGAGTTCACCTCCCGCTATGCACGCACGGATGAAACCCATGATGCAGTTGCGTTTAATGAGGTGCCGGAAGAGCGCCGCCGCGTGGCGCGTGGTATTGAAGTGGGACAAATTTTCTACTTCGGCACGGAGTATTCCGAAAAGATGGGCGCGATGGTCCAGAACGAAGAAGGTCAGCGCGTGCCGCTTCATATGGGCAGCCATGGTATTGGTGTTTCGCGTCTGCTCGGCGCGATTATTGAAGCATCTCACGATGACAACGGGATTATCTGGCCTGAAGGTGTGACACCGTTCCACTGCGGTATTGTGAACCTCAAGCAGGGCGACGAAGAGGCGGATGCCGCTTGTGACGCGCTTTACGACAGCCTAACGGCGCTGGGCCTTGATCCGTTTTATGATGATCGCAAAGAGCGTGCAGGCGGCAAATTTGCGACGATGGATTTGATCGGTCTACCCTGGCGCATCACTGTTGGGCCACGTGGCTTGAAGAATGGTGTTGTCGAAGTCACATCGCGCCGTACAGGTGAGAGCGAAGAAATGAGCCCCGAGCTAGCCATCGCCAAAATCGCAGCGATTTACGAAGGTCTGTAGAGCATGTTGACGCGCGCGCTTGCTTTAACCGCTGGTTTGACCGGCGCGGTTGGAGTGGCGCAATTTCCAGAGTATTCGCAGCAATATGTACAACGCCTGGGCGGTGCTGTGGATGAGTTGTCGCGGTTTATGGATGAGTTCGACGCAGATGCTGCGCGCTTGGATATGAGCCGTTCTGCTGCGCTTGTCGATCTTGCGCAGGGCAATCAGATGGGTGCTGCGCGCGCCGATACTATTGTGCGCACGATTGAGCGGCACGAACGCTTCTCGCGTGACCTGGAGCAGATGCAGGGCTTAGGGCCGTTTAGTCGCGCACGTTATGCCACGCGCTTCAACGATGGTGAGTTGGCGGGGCGCGTTTGGGAGAATTACAAACCCGCGATGCCCGTTACTTTTGAGGGTGCGATGTTTGCTGAGTTAGGCTTTCTAAGCGGTCTGGCGCTGTTTTCTGTGCTGATTTACCTGCTGCGCTTGCCTTTTAAGCTGTTCCGGCGCACCTCTGACGCATAAACAATCCCACTAAAGGGAGGCTCGAGCCGTGAGTACACCAAGCAAGTCCAAAACACCCATGCCATTCGCACGTTTTGAGTGGATGATCGCATGGCGCTATCTACGTGCAAAACGCGCAGAGGGCGGCGTGAGCGTGATGACCTGGATCAGTTTGATCGGGATCACTTTGGCTGTGTTTGCCTTGATTGCGACGCTGTCTGTACGCTCGGGCTTTCGCACGGATTTTGTGCAAACGATCCTTGGGACCAATGCGCATGTTACGGTTTATAAATCCGCTGAAGTCGATGAATTTGGTCGTCTGGATCGCAAAATCTATGACTATGACGCCATGGCTGAACGCTTGCGCGGCGTTGAGGGGGTGACCCGCGCCGCGCCTTTGGTGCGTGGTCAGGTGATGGGCAACAAAGGCGGGCGCAACGCGGGTGTTGAAATTTACGGCATCACAAGTGAGAACCTGAAAACCATCCCGAATGTGGCGAACCCTGAAGAAGCGTTCGGCGACATCAATCGTTTCGGCGAAGGGATAGCGATTGGCTCTGGCGTTGCGCGCGAACTTGGCGTGTCCAGCGGGGATCGGATCAAGCTTATTTCACCCAATGGTGTGAAAACAGCCTTTGGCACCAGCCCGCGGATTAAAGCGTTTGAGGTGATGTATATCTTCAAAGCAGGGCGCGCGGATATTGATCGCACGCGGGTCTATATGCCGCTTGCCGAAGCGCAGAGCTTTTTCAATCGCGAAGGGGCGGCGGACGAAATCGAAGTAATGGTTCAAGAACCAGAAGCGATTGATAAATTACAGCTCGCCATCCTGCGCGCTGGTGGGGATCGCACACAGCTTTTGACATGGACCGATGCTTCGGGCGGTTTCCTGCGCGCGCTCGAAATCGAGGATAATGTGATGTTCATCATCCTATCTATCCTGGTTCTTGTGGCGGCGATGAACATCGTGTCTGGCCTGATTATGCTGGTGAAGAACAAAGGGCGCGATATTGGCATTTTGCGTACGATGGGGTTGAGCGAAGGCTCGATTTTGCGTGTCTTCTTCATCTGTGGTGCCTTCACGGGACTTATTGGCACTGCGCTGGGCGTTATCTTGGGATGTCTTTTCGCGCTTTATATCGACCCGATTTTCTCGTTTGTGAACGCTTTTGCAGGGGGCGGTGTGTGGGATCCTGAAATTCGTGGATTGTATCGCTTGCCCGCTGAACTCAGG
>JAHEGL010000078.1:5843-9451 GCA_024645145.1 Planktotalea sp. | reverse complement strand
CTCAATGGTGAAAGATGAACGCAACATCGATAAATTCGATCGCGCGTTTGCCGCAACCTTTAAAGGGTTAGAGGCGATCAGCACCGAAGAGATGTTGGAAGCAGTCGAAATCCCCGAAGAGTGGTTACGCAAAATGGTTGAAAAACACCTGAGCGACAAAGAAAAAGCCGAAATCGATGCGCTTGGTGGGTTCGAAAAACTCATGGAAACGCTGAAAGAACGTCTCAAAGAACAAGAAGGTCGTCATCAGGGCGGCAACAAGTGGATCGGCACTGGCGGGACCTCTCCTTTTGGGGCATATGGCTATAACCCCGAAGGGGTGCGGATCGGTCAGAACGAAAGCCGCCACAAGCGCGCTGTGAAAGTTTGGGATAAGCGCGAATTCAAGAATCTCGACGACAGCGTTGAGCTTGGCACACGCAACATTAAGGTTGCGTTAAAACGCCTGCGCCGTTGGGCCCGTGATGGCGCGACTGAAGAGCTAGACCTGAATGAAACCATTCGCGCCACAGCTGAAAACGGCTATCTTGATGTCAAAACACGGCCAGAGCGCCGCAACGCCGTCAAAGTGCTGTTATTTTTAGATGTCGGCGGCTCCATGGATCCGCACATCAAAGTGGTGGAAGAGTTGTTTTCTGCGGCACGCGCCGAGTTCAAACATCTTGAATATTTCTACTTTCACAACTGTTTGTATGAAGGCGTGTGGCGCGACAATCGGCGTCGCTGGGATGCGCAAACCCCCACGCACGAAGTTCTGCGTACCTATGGCCCTGATTACAAATGCATTTTCGTGGGCGATGCATCCATGAGCCCTTATGAGGTCGCCTATCCGGGTGGCGCAAATGAGCATTGGAATGCCGAAAGCGGTCAGACGTGGCTCACCCGCGCGCGCGAGCAATGGAAAAGCAACCTTTGGATCAATCCGCTGCCAGAAAAACACTGGGGATACACGCATTCGATCAAAATGATCCAAGACATTTTTGATGCGCAAATGGTGCCAATGACACTTTCAGGGCTTGAGCGCGGTATGAAAGAGCTCACCCGCTAAGAAGGTCGTTGCTCTTATTGAAAACGGATCTGTGCTGTGCCCACAGGCTTTCAATAAAGGTGTCATTTTCTCCTTAAAGTTCCTGCCAATACACTCTAAACGGAGGTGACTCTTAGGGGAATGACAAGATATGGAACAAGATTGGATCATGGGTCTTATCGGCGGTTTGCTGATTGGCCTCGCGGGCGCTGTCTATTTGCTCGGAAATGGGCGGATTATGGGGGCAAGCGGGATTATCGGTGGCATTATCGACGGCACTGGTCGCAGCGCTTGGAAAGAGCGCGCAGTTTTTCTTGCAGCTTTGGTCATTGTGCCCCTGCTGATGGTGCCGTTTGTGACGGAGTCTGACACGCATCTTACGCAAAACCCAATCCTGCTCATTCTCGCCGGTCTTTTGGTAGGAATCGGTACGCGCGTTGCGAATGGCTGCACATCAGGCCACGGCGTTTGTGGCATATCGCGCCTATCGCAGCGTGGAATTGTTGCAACCATAATTTATATCGGCGCAGGCGGTGTCACAGTTGCGCTGTTGCGCCATGCATTGGGAGTGATTTGATGAGATACCTACTCGCATTGATCGCAGGCGGCTTGTTTGGTGCTGGTTTGTTGATTTCGGGCATGACAGACACCACAAAAGTGCAAGGTTGGCTCGATATTTTTGGCAATTGGGATCCCACGCTCGCCTTTGTTATGGGTGGCGCAATCATTCCAATGGCGATTGCTTGGCGGCTCACGCGTGTACGCACGCCACTTGTTGGTGGCAGTTTCCCAAAGCCCGCAGATCCAAAGCTTGGCCGTAATCTGATTGTCGGATCCATTATGTTTGGCATGGGTTGGGGACTTGTTGGGCTGTGCCCCGGTCCGACAATTGCTTCCATCGGCTTTGGCGGCTGGCAGAATATTATGTTCGTTGTCGCGATGGCGGTTGGAATGGCGCTTGCGCCCTATTTCGGTCGTGCTCTGGACGCGCGGCTTGACGCTCGCTAAAAACACAACATGCATATTAATGCCATCACCCCGACCTACGCCGTTTCCGAACAAATTAGCCCAAGCGATTTTACCGCAATTGTTGAAGCAGGGTTTTCAACAGTGATTTGCAATCGCCCCGACGAAGAAGTGCCCGCGCATCTGCAAGCCGCCGCTATGGCGCAGGCCGCCCAAGCGGCAGGCGTTGATTTCAAGGTGCTTCCACTTACCCATGTCACCATGACACCCGAAAATATCACCAAGCAGTTTGATATGGTTGATGCCGCAGGTGGCCCTGTCCTTGCATACTGCGCGTCGGGTACACGATGCTCTGTCGTTTGGGCGCTTAATCAAGCAGGCAAGCAATCTGCGGACGACATTCTAGCACAAACGGCACAAGCTGGGTACGATCTGTCCGGTCTGCGCAACGCTTTGGGATAGGGTTCGCCCGCTATCTAACTGCTGCTCGTCGCCAAAAGGGCGTCTAACTCATCGCCCTGTGCAATAGGATTGGGCACAGGGTCAGCGGACGCAGGTGCGATATCTCCTGGCATCTGCGTTTTGGGATGCAGCGTTTCAATCGCATGTGTTTCTTGAACCATTATTTCATCAGAGTCGCTATAAACCAACCTCACGGCACGCATGCCGTGACGTTGCCCTAGGTTGACCGCACGAGACGTTTGACCGGAGTGATCCACAAGCTGGGCTTGCGCCGCAGCGCTCTGGGGCAATCGCACCAATTCACCTGCTTTGAGGGTGTTCAGTTTAGACAGCGGCATCGTCACCTTACACATGATCGCGTCTAACTCGACCGTTGCCGCCAGCGCAGCGCCGCGCATAGTTTTTTTGCTTATCTGGTCTTTTTCCGCGTGATTTTTCTTTTTGGCTTTGCTCGCTTCAGCAAGCGTCGGCTGTTTTTCTTTTATTGGCAAAAACAGACGCATCGAAATCGATCGATCCAAGCCCGACACCTCGCAGGAAATATCAAAGCCGCGATATTCACTGGCATCTAGCAATAAAACCATCAAATGACGGCTCTGCACGGCATCTTCAACGCGATAGCCACGGGTCCAATAAGCTGTCGGCGCGCCTACGAGTGCATCATCAAAAAGATTGAAAAACACTTCAAGAAACGCCCCAACCAAAGCTTTGTCCGTGCGCGTCAAAGGGCGTGCTTCTTCGTTTGATGGATTTACACTGCCCTTAGTTTGACGCTCCATAAACGCGATCACGCTGGCAGGGTCGAAACACATAACACCAATGGAACCGTCATCGTTCACTAATGGATAGATCGCCCATTCCTCTTCCAGACTTTCAACCACATCTGCAAAATCAAGCCGGCTTTGGCGGATAGCATTCACGCGCATTGGAAGTTTAAACGCTTTGTCCGCTGCACGCGCGAGACTGAGGCGCGCGGCTTTTGCAGGCGAAACCGCTTGCTCCTGTGCGCTCGCAGACTCCGAACGCAACCTACGTTGCAAAATGCTGGGAATGGGTTCTATGTTCGGTTCTCCGGCTTACAAAACCCGTTCACCTTACAAGGGGTTCAGTACGCTCTAGAGCAAGAAGCTTACTAAAAACTTACACACTTGGC
>JAHEGL010000078.1:3095-5833 GCA_024645145.1 Planktotalea sp. | reverse complement strand
TGGCTGAATTTTGGTCAAACGTGCTGGGAAGCGTACCCTGAATGCTCCGCCGCTTTGGCCGGCAAGATAGGAAATATCACCGTCCAAGCGATGCATAATCTCGCGACAAATCGCCAAACCTAACCCTGCACCGCCCGCCTGTGTTTCGCCCACGCGCGAGAATTTCTCGAAAATGACACTGCGCATATCTTCGGCAATCCCTGCTCCGTTGTCGATGAAATCAACGATCACCATACCATCCTGTTCAAAGGACTTAATGTGCAACGTGGGGTCCGGCGCACTACAGTACTTAACAGCGTTAGAAATCACATTAATGAAGACCTGCGACAGACGATCAACATCCGTAAAGAGCATGATTTCAGCAGGCGGATCTTCACGCGTCACTTTCAGTGTGTTGCTATGCGAAATCCCAGAAGACGACACCGCGTTTTCAAGGACTTCAAGAAGCGGCTTATCGGAAAGGTTCAGTGATACGCGCCCTGCTTCCAGCACAGCAAGATCGAGCAAGTCATCCAGAAGGCGGGTCAAACGCAAGGTTTCGGAATGAATAATTCCCGCATAGCGCGCCTTGTCTGACGCCTGCATATCATCACTGTCTCGCAAAATTTCGGAGAACGCACGGATCGACGTCATAGGCGTGCGCAATTCGTGACTGATCTGGCTGATAAAGCCGTCCTTTTGTACAGAAATTTGGGTAAGTTTTTCATTCACTTGACGCAGCTGCTCTGCCGTTCGGGTCAGCTCGAAGGACTGCGCTTCGAGCTTGTTGGAATACTCCATGATCTGCGCGGTTTCATCCGCAACAGCCAACAAATCATCAACAGATACAGACATGCCCCCAGCAATTTGACCGATCATCGCATGGGCTGTCGCCGCGCCGACTGACCCTGAGAGTTTGCGCTCTAGGCTTTCCAAAAATTCTGGCGTCGGTTCAGGCAATGTCCCCTGCGCACCTTGCAACCGCGCTTCCTTTTCAAACAAAGCTTGGGCTTCGCGCGCACCTAAAATTCGTTGGGCCATGATCATCAGATCTTCGGACTGCGCGGCCCCTTGTGACCAACCGCGGCTTGGTTGCGCTTGTTGAAATACATTGACGAATTGCGCCCCTTGCAAGCGCTCCATAGGCGCGGGAAACGTGCAGAGTGAGACAAGGATGAAAGCTGCACTGTTGAACAAAATGCTCCAAAGCAAACAATGCAGGATCGGATCTAGCCCTTTGATCCCGAACAGAGCTTGCGGCACGAGCCATTCAAGCCCCCAAGGGCCATTTGCAAGCATTGCATCTGAAAAGACCAACCCATCTCCAAGGCTTGGTAAAAACAGCGCATAGATCCAAATAGCGAAGCCTATTCCAAGCCCGTAAAGCGCCCCCAGTCGGGTCGCACCGCGCCAAAATATACCACCAATCATGATCGGTAGCGCCTGTGCAACGCCGACAAAGGACACAAGCCCCATTGCGGCCAATGCAGAGCCGCCACCAGAGAGCTGGAAATAGAAATAGGCGAGCATTACAATCGCGCCTATAGACAAACGCCGTGCCAGCAATACGACAAAGCGAACGTCCCCTGAAACGCTGACACCGCCGCCAGTAACCGACACCCAGATAGGCATAACGATGTGGTTCGACACCATCGTGGACAAGGCAATCGTTGCGACGATCACCATGGACGTCGCAGATGAAAAACCACCCAGAAAAGACAACATGGCCAAGCCGTTCTGTCCTTGGCTCAGCGGCACAGTCAGAACGAACATATCCGGATTTGATCCTTCAGGCAGAAGATCAAGCCCTGTCACCGCGATTGGTAAAACAAACAAACTCATGAGCAGTAGATAAGCAGGAAAGGCCCAAGACGCCGTGCGCAAGTGCCGCTCGTCATCATTCTCCACCACCATCACATGAAACATGCGCGGCAAACAGATAAAAGCCGCTGCAGACAAAAATGTAAGGCCTGCCCAGCGTCCCCTGCTGACGTCCCAAGCTCCAATCTCAGAGGCATCGATTTTTTCCAGCATCGGCGCGATGCCACCAGAAAGGCCCCAAACAACGAACACCCCGACCGCCAGAAGCGCGATAAGCTTCACCACCGCTTCTACGGCAATCGCCATAACGACCCCGTCGTGACGCTCATTCACATCCAGCTTTCGCGTCCCAAATAAAATCGTGAAAAACGCAAGCCCAACAGCGATCCATAGAGCGGTGACAGTTTGATTGATTTCTCCCGTGCCACCTTGGGACGCACGCGCGAAAACTGCGTAAGACTGCGTCACCGATTGCAATTGAAGCGCGATATAGGGCGTCGTACCAGCCACTGCGAGCAACGTCAGTCCAATGGCGAGTAGATTGGACTTACCAAAACGCGATGAAATCAAATCAGCGATAGAAGTGATGCGTTGCGTGCGGCCGATGCGCACCAATTTGCGCAGCGTCCACCACCAGCCAAGCATGACCAAAGACGGTCCAAGGTAAATGGTCACAAACTCCAGTCCCGAGCGCACGGCAAAACCAACTGCGCCATAAAACGTCCAAGCTGTGCAATAGATCGACAAGGACAATGTGTAGATCATAGAAGAGCGCAACCATGTTGCACGCCCTGCCCGCGCTGCGCGTTCCGCCGCAAAGGCTACGATGAACAACACCATCACATAGCCTAAAGAGACGAAGATCAGCAGGTTCACCGTTCAGATCCCTGCACTTCGTGCGCGCCGTCATTGGCTGGCTCTTCATGTGGTGCCATACG
>JAHEGL010000078.1:0-3085 GCA_024645145.1 Planktotalea sp. | reverse complement strand
TAAAAAAGCACCAGCCGCAATCAAAGCAACCCAGATTGCAAACACATATAATGTCGCTTGGGCAGTCCCAATCGCGCCATCTTCTCCAGCATCAGGCCAAATCAATGGTACAAGCCACAATAGCAAGCCAACAATCGGCAGTATGCGTGCGGCGTCGATTATGCGACGCTGGCGATAACCGCGCCGTTCTAAAAAGAGACGACCACCAGTGTCAGGTGCATCGTAAACGGAACCGCGATCGCTCAAGGCCCGCTTAACTCGTGCAGTGTTTCAATGATCTCAGCATTTGAAAACGGCTTGGTCATAAAGCGCGTCGCACCCAAACGCTCTGCGCGTTCACGGTCTTTGGTTTGTCCACGTGCCGTTAGCATCAATACAGGCACATCCATACATGCGCCTTCGCTGCGAATATCTTCTAAAATATCAAACCCACTGCGCCCCGGTAACATTACATCAAGCACCAAAACATCGGGTTGCTTGGCACGAATGACGTCAGCCGCGTCATGACCATTAGAATGTGTTGATACGCACCAACCATCACGCGACAGCAGAAAACTCACCGCTTCGATGATGTTCGGCTCATCCTCGACCAATAGAACATGTTTGTTCACGCGACCCTCCCAGTTCGACGTTTTGCGGTGTTAACACATTAGACACGCGCAGACATTTTGCAATGCTACACACCACCCGCAAGGATTGACGGCTCGCGTCGGCCCGCGCACTCACTTCTTGGACAGATTCTACAACTGATCCCGATCGGGCGAAGTGGCTCCATGTTTTGCGCCGCGCCGCTCGCAGACAGCGGGATCATTAACATATGAGCCTCAAGCAAGGGCACTGCCCCGAATTGAGGCGCGCTGACAGGAGCTGCAAAAGCCAATGTTTCAAAAGGTGCGCCATCACGGCCACTAAGCTGGGAGCGCTCGCGCAGGGCAACGAGGGGTCGCGAAAGCGCCTGGTAAAGCGACCAAAGCGGGCAAGCTGCGCCAAATCTTGGCAAGGCAAACCGCGGCAAGGGCTTTCGCATCGTGAGCGTGCCGGAACTATCGCATACAGCCAGTCCCAGCCCTGCCTCAGCAATATCATAAGGACTGTTTTGCAAAAGTGGGCGCAAGACATCCCCTGGAACGTTCGCAAAGCGGCGCATGACTAATCCGATATCTAGATTGTATTTCGCGGCAATCGATGCAGGCTCCAAGCCAACATTGGACACTTCATCCAACATCGCATCAAAACCGAAGGCCTGCGCATCAGACCAATAGCGTATGAGCAAGCGCTTAACTTGCGCCCGCGCAGAGGCAGACACCAACAAATCATCTGCATTTTCAAGCATACTCTCTATCGCATCGTGAGCTTGCGTGTCAGAGCCGCCATTCTCCAACAATGCAAAGTGATATCCGTGGCGTTGAAAAAACGCCTCTATCTCATCTTGCGGTGTTGTCACTTGCTGATGCTCTGATGTTTCATCATTAAGGTATGCCACAAGTGCTTGCGAGCCTTCTGTTAAGCGCGTCGCGTCCTCATTTAAATTGCGATGGAAGCGATCCTGCCATTCCGGCTCTAGCTTATCCGTCTCAACGAGGATGGAGGATGTCGAGCGAATAGCCGTTACCGCGCCCAACATATCATGCAAAGCTTCCGCCAATTGCGGATCATGGGTCATGCGATCTGTCAATGAAACGACGGTTTGCTCCAGTGAGCTTTGGCGTTGCGCCAAAGCTTCGATCAAGCTGGCCCAGCCCGGGAAACGTCCTGCAAACTCTTCAACCCGTTCCAGTTCGCTCTGTTCAACTGGGTGCATCGCAGCGACTTCGCGCAAAGCGCCCAGCAGCGCGGCTTCTGCCCCTTCACTCAAGCTCATCGGCTCAACCCCAAGTGCAGACGCAATGTCGAGCAACAACTTCCCGCCGATTCTGCGGCGATTGTGCTCGATAAGGTTGAGATAGGACGCGGAGATTCCGGCCTTGCGCGCAAGATCAGCTTGCTTCTGTCCATTGATCAGACGGCGTTCGCGGATACGGCTGCCTGTTAATGTCTCTCGTCTCATTATTTTCTCTTACAGTTTCAACGCGTTTCTGCGTCGCAGAATAATTTCTTTACAAAGTATACCACAGTATTGTGCATTAATTTACAAAATAATTGTTTTGTTAAAAGCATTTGTTGCGAAGTTTTCTTACCGAGCGTCTTATAAGGCAGCACTTTTGTGCATAGCGGGTCGGTTTGTTGAGGAGCATGCCCCCGCATCTTAGAAAAAATGGGAGGATTTTCATGTCCACAAGTAACTTCACACGTCGCGGTCTTCTGAAGACAAGCGCCGTTGCTGGTGCAGGTCTGGCATTGCCAACATACCTGTCAGCAGCAGGTCACTCCGGCTTCACCAACGCGCCAGAAGGCGACACGGTCACGCTTGGTTTCAACGTTCCACAGTCTGGTCCTTACGCGGATGAGGGTGCTGACGAGCTGCGCGCATTCGAGCTTGCAGTTGAGCACCTCAATGGCGGCGGCGACGGCGGCATGATGAACACATTCAGCTCGAAAGCGTTGAAGGGTACAGGCATACTCGGCAAGAAAGTCGAGTACGTCACAGGCGACACGCAGACAAAATCTGACGCGGCGCGCGCATCTGCGAAGTCGATGATCGAAAAAGACGGCGCAGTGATGATTTCCGGTGGCTCCTCCTCCGGTGTTGCGGTTGCTGTTCAGGCGCTTTGCCAAGAAGCTGGCATCATCTTCATGGCTGGATTGACGCACTCCAACGACACAACGGGTAAAGACAAGAAGGCCAACGGCTTCCGTCACTTCTTCAACTCCTACATGTCCGGTGCGGCACTCGCGCCAGTTCTGAAGAACGCATACGGTACAGATCGTAAGACCTATCACCTGACAGCGGACTACAACTGGGGTTACACAACTGAGGAAGCGGTTCGCTCTTCCACAGAAGCGATGGGCTGGGAAACTGTTGCAGCGGTGAAAACACCACTGACACAGACTGACTTCTCATCTTATATTGCGCCTGTTCTTCAGTCCGGTGCCGATACTCTGGTTCTGAACCACTACGGCGGAAACATGGTTAACTCCTTGACCA
>JAHEGL010000072.1 GCA_024645145.1 Planktotalea sp. | reverse complement strand
ATCTGATGCCTCAGGGCATCGCTATGAACGACTTTGCACGCAAAGTGATGACTGAGCAGGCCATCGAATTGGCGAACCGTCAGGAAGATCACCTTCGCGGCATTCTGCATCGTTTGGCACTCGAATTTGGGTTGAGCGAAGATGCATCAATGGATGGGTCGGCAACATGTATCTTTGCGGAAGAGCATGGGCGCATGGCAGACGTTGTGAAACATTCGGGCCGATTGACTGATTTAATTGTCCTTCCGAAGCCTCAGCGGGAACGCAATCTAGGTCAAAGCTCTCTCAAAGCGGCGCTTTATGGGGCGGGTCGTCCCGTCTTGATCTGCCCGGGCCAACTGCAACCTGACGAAACTTTTGCACAGCATGTGGCGATTGGTTGGAACGGATCACTTCCAGCATCGCGTGCTGTGGCATCCTCATTGGACGTTGTTCACAAAGCCAAGCGTGTCAGCATCTTGACAGGCGGTAAGGTGCAGAACCATGGCCCAGAAGTTGATGAACTGGTGGCCTATTACGCGCAGCGCGGGATCACCGCTGATGTTGTGCGTTTTGATGGCAAGGACCCTGCTTCAGGGCTTCTTGAGGCCAGCAAAGATATTGACGCCAGCCTTTTGATTATCGGTGCGTATAGCCACAGCCACGAAACGGAGATGCTGTTCGGCGGCAATACTGAACGCATCGTCGATAAAACAGAAATGCCGATCCTGATGGCTCATTGAACCGACAGGACGCTTAACAAACTACGACATCGGCGTGAAACCCATCCGGAGATACGCCGTAAACAACATGAACGAATTGTCCGATTTAAGGACGTTTTTTGGGAGGAAGACAAAATGACGATGACTAAGAGATTTTTTCTAGGACTCGCAGCAGGTACCGCACTTGCAACGTTGCCAATGACAGCGTTCGCGCAGGACTGGCAGCCAACACGTCCGGTTGATTTTACAATCATGGCTGGTGCTGGTGGTGGTGCTGACCAGATTGCGCGTTTTGTGCAGTCAGTCGTCGAAGCGAATAACCTTACAAATCGTCCATTGGTTCCAACAAACCGTGGCGGCGGCTCTGGTGCGGAAGCACTATTGCACATGAACGGTGCACGCGACCCTGATCATACACTCATGGTTACGCTGAATTCCTTCTACACAACGCCGATCCGTCAAGAGGGTCTGGGCATCGATATCGAGACCTTTACCCCAATCACGATGATGGGCGTCGATCCCTTCGTACTTTGGGTCCACAAAGATTCCGGTATTACAGACTTTGAGGGTTACCTCGCGAAGGTCCGTGAAATGAATGGTGAATATGTTATGGGTGGCACAGGTGCTGGCCAAGAAGATTCAATCGTCATTGCCTACATGTCTGGCGTCTATGACCTCGACATCAAATACATCCCTTATGACGGCGGCGGCGCTGTGGCCAAGGATCTTGCGGGTCAGCAGATCATGGCGACAGTTAACAACCCTGCCGAGGCCAAAGGTTTTTATGAAGCAGGCGATTTCGTCCCGCTTCTTGCCTTCTCTGATGAGCGTATGGAAGCATATCCTGACGTGCCAACGATGAAGGAAATGGGACATGACTTTTCCTACTATAACCAGCGCGCAATCGTAGGTGCGCCGGGTATGTCGGATGAGGCAGCTGCCTATTACCGTGAAGTCTTTGGCAAGGTTTATGACGGCGAAGAATGGCAGTCCTACCTTGTCTCCGAAAGCCTGTCTCCGCTTCCTATGGATGAAGCAGAAACACGTGCTTACTGGGCGACACAGGTTGCGAACCATCGCAAGCTTCTCGCTGAAATCGAAGGCTAAACGCTACTAAAAGAAAGGGGGCAGAGATGCGCCAAGGTGAGATTTCACTCGCAGGGATCCTTGCCCTCTTTTCTCTATATTTAATGTGGAAGAGTGCTGAACTTCCAATTGGATACATGCGCGGCCAAGGGCCGGGCGGCGGGTTCTGGCCATTCTGGCTATCCGTGGGCATGCTGTTAAGCTGCGTTGCCATTGCCTGGAACTGGTGGCGCGGCAAAAGCCCAGCCTCGGTGTCTGATGAACCGCTCATGGACTCTTTCGGCTGGCTCACAGTGTTACACGTTGGCGGAGGCGTCATTGGCTTCGTTGCGTTGATTTCAGTCGTGTCGATGTATGGCGCGGTCTGTCTGTTCCTTGTCTATTATCTTCGGTTCTTAGGGCGGCATTCTTGGGTGCTGACACTGGTGCTTGCCCTATTTGTACCGGTCCTTCTGTTCTTCTTTTTTGAAGGTGCGATGCAGATTTCGATGCCGCAAGGCCTGCCCTTCACGCAGCCATTTTTCGATATGATGTACGACATCATCTACTAAAGCATCCAAAGGCCGAGGATCACCATGGAAGTTCTATCATTTCTCACAAGCGGCGTTCTGACGGCGCTTGAGCCGATCAACCTCGGTCTCATCCTAATCGGTGTGACCATCGGGCTTTTCATTGGCGCGATGCCAGGTTTGGGTTCGGTAAACGGCGTTGCCATCTTGCTGCCCATCACGTTCCTTGTACCGCCTGCGTCTGCCATTATCTTCCTCGCCGCTATTTATTATGGGGCAATGTATGGCGGTGCGATTTCGTCGGTCGCTTTGGGCATACCCGGAGCATCGACCGCCGTCGCGACAACGTTTGATGGACGACCTTTGGCGCTTCAAGGTCGTGCGAGCCTAGCTCTCGTGACTGCTGCGCTGGCTTCGTTTGTTGGTGGAACTGTAGCGACCGTGTTCTTCACGCTATTCGCTCCGCTGCTTGCAACTGTTGCGCTGAATTTTGGCCCACCTGAGATTTTTGCGTTGATGCTTTTGGCGTTCGCGACCTTTGTGGGCTTGGGTGGCGATGATATCCCAAAAACTGTTTTTTCGATCTGTTTTGGGCTTGTTCTAGCGACGGTCGGGTTTGATACGATTTCTGGTGAACCGCGCCTCGTTCTTTTTGACATACAAGGCTTCATTCGTGGGATCGGCTTTATCGTGCTGGCCATCGGTGTTTATGGCATCGGAGAGATGCTATGGACGATCGAACAGACGCGCGGTGAGATTACAACAACCAACCCGAAGATGACTGCCAAAGGTCTCGCTTCAGACGCGAAAGAAGCGGTGCAAAGGGGTTGGAAGGGCACTTGGATCGGCTCCATCCTTGGCTTCTTTGTGGGCGTTTTGCCAGCAGCGGGCGCGACGCCCGGCTCGCTTATGTCTTATGGTGTCGCAAAGATGCTCTCCAAGACCCCAGAAGAATACGGACGTGGATCACCAGACGGCGTTGCGGCACCAGAGGCTGCCAATAACTCTGCCTCGACCGGATCTATGTTGCCAATGCTGACCCTTGGAATTCCAGGCTCACCAACGACAGCGATCTTGCTTGGCGGTATGGTCATGTGGGGGCTTACACCTGGCCCACGCTTGTTCATCGATGAAAGCGAATTCGTTTGGAGCCTGATTGGATCTTTCTACATCTCCAACTTTGCCGCAGTTTTGATCAATCTCGCGTTCATTCCGCTGTTTGTGTGGATGCTTCGGATGCCCTTTACCATTCTTGCGCCGCTGATCTTTGTTCTGTCTATCGTTGGCGGCTTCGCTGCATCGCGTAGTATGCATGACCTTTGGTTGATCGTGATCTTCGGGCTTGGTGCCTTCTTCTTGCGCAAGTTTGATTATCCGCTCGCACCTGCCGTTTTGGCGATTGTTCTTGGTCCCATCGCTGAGCCGACATTGCGTCAATCTTTGCTATTATCATCAGGCGATCCGTCAATTTTCTTCACCAGACCGATCGCCGGACCAATTACCGTGATTGCGATCATTCTGATCCTGTTGCCCGCTATCAAAATGCTGCGCGGCAAACGGCGGGTGGCCGCAGACTAAACAACACGGTACACTCGAACCAATGATCATGACTTACCCAAATAAAACGACATGGAAGACACGATATGCAAAGACTTGAAGACCTGATCCAGCAGCATCCAGACACAAACAATGCAATCGGTGCGCCAGGTCGCGACTGGATGACCTACGGAGATCTCAAGGCATTGACACTTAGTGTGCGAACATCTCTTCGCGGTGCGGGCATCGGCGCGCAGGATCGTGTTGCAATTGTTTTGCCAAATGGCCCCGAGATGGCTGCGGCCTTTGTCACTGTCGGGCAATCTGCAACGACGGCTCCGTTGAACCCAGCCTATAAAGAGGAGGAGTTCACCTTCTACCTCGAAGATCTCAAAGCACGCGCAATTATCGTTGAAGCGGGCTATGATGGCCCTGCGCGCGCGGCTGCGAGCAAGCTCAACATGACGATTATCGAGCTGACGGCGACCGAGCCAGCGGGTAACTTCACGCTTTCTTCCGATGTGACTGGTAGCGCTGCTGATACTTTGCCTGCAGCTGATGACGTCGCCCTTATCTTGCACACATCCGGCACGACATCGCGCCCGAAGATCGTTCCACTTTTGCAATCCAACGTCGCGGCGTCCGCGCAAAATGTGAGCGCTTCGCTTGCGCTAACGTCTGATGACGTGTGTCTTAATGTTATGCCGTTGTTCCACATTCACGGTCTGATTGCCGCTGTCAGTGGATCGCTTGCGGCTGGGGCATCTATTAGCTGCGCGCCCGGATTTGACGCGTTGAAGTTTTATGGTTGGCTCGAAGAGGTGGATCCAACTTGGTACACAGCCGTGCCTACGATGCATCAGGCTATTTTGGCGCGTGCGCCACGCAACCTTGAGATCATTAAGAATGCACGCCTGCGTTTCCTACGCTCGTCTTCGTCATCCTTGCCTGGTCCTGTGATGACCCAACTGGCGGACACCTTTGGTGCGCCTGTTGTGGAAGCATATGGTATGACAGAAGCAGCGCACCAGATGTGCTGTAATCCAATTGAGCCAGGTCGCCAGAAGCCCGGTGCTGTCGGTCTACCCGCTGGGCCAGAAGTACGCATCGCGCATGAAATCGAAAATCGTCTGATTGGTGGTGTCGGCGAAATCTCTATTTCAGGGCCCAACGTCACGCCCGGTTATGAAGCCAATCCAGAAGCGAATGAGAAGAACTTCTTTGATGCTGATGGCAAGCGTTGGTTCCGTACAGGGGATCAGGGGATGTTTGACGCTGACGGTTATTTGTCCCTGACAGGTCGCTTGAAAGAGATCATTAACCGCGGTGGTGAAAAGATCAGTCCGCTTGAAGTGGATGGCATCCTTTCGGATCATCCGGCTGTTGGCCAATGTGTGACGTTCGCAGTGCCACACGCCAAGCTTGGTGAGGATGTCGCAGCAGCGGTCGTGCTCAAGGAAGGCCAAAGCGCGACAGATCGCGAAATTCGTGATTTTGCAAGCGAACGACTGGCCGCGTTTAAGGTGCCACGCAAAATCCTGATCCTTGATGAAATCCCGAAAGGGGCCACTGGCAAACTTCAACGCATCGGTCTTGCTGAAAAGCTAGGTTTGGGCTGAGGAACACATTATGAAGATTTGCATTTTTGGAGCCGGCGCGATCGGTGGGTATATGGGTGCGAAATTAGCGCAAGCGGGGGCGGACGTCAGCCTCGTTGCGCGAGGGCCGCACTTGAAAGCGATGCGTGAGAGCGGGCTGCGCTTGATCGAGGAAAGCGGAGAGACGACTGTGCAGGTTACAGCGTCTGACAATGCTGCTGATCTTGGCCCGCAGGACTATGTGATCGTCACGCTGAAGGCGCATTCTGTCCCGGCTGTCGTGCCACATATGCAGCCGCTGATCGGTGAGAACACAACGATTGTTTCAGGCGTAAACGGGGTGCCATGGTGGTATTTCCATAAGACTGGTGGACCGCTTGAGGGTACGCGCTTGCATACGGTCGATCCGGGTAATGCCCAATGGGATGGTTTTGGACCTGATCGTGTCCTTGGTTGTGTTGTCTATCCCGCAGCAGAGGTGATTGAGCCCGGGGTTGTGAAGCATATTGAAGGCAACCGTTTCTCTTTGGGTGAGCCTGATGGATCTAAATCTGAGCGCGCGCTTGTTTTGTCAAAAGCCTTGTCCGCGGCTGGTCTTAAAGCACCGGTACGCCCGAAGATCAGGGATGAAATTTGGGTTAAGCTTTGGGGCAACCTGTCATTTAACCCGATTTCTGCACTTACGCATTCCACACTGGATGTTTTGTGCACCGATCCGGGTACGCGCGAAGTCGCACGCAACATGATGTTAGAGGCGCAGGAAATTGCTGAAAAGCTTGGCGTCAAATTCCCGATCGACGTGGATCGTCGCATCAAAGGCGGTGCCGAAGTTGGGGCGCATCGCACATCGATGTTGCAAGACCTTGACCAGGGCAGGCCAATGGAAATCGACGCACTTGTTGGCTCTGTTAAAGAACTTGGGTTGGTCACCGAAACGCCCACGCCAACCATTGATACTGTTCTGGCTTTGATTGCCTTGCGCGGAAAAACCGCAGGTTTATACGGAAGCTGAGACCGGCTTTTAGGCGGCGCTGATTTGTTTCAGCGCCGTTTTTTTGTGCCAATTTTTAGTAAGCACACCCATTACCTTGACTGTGTTTGGGGGTCTGCTTATATAGTATGCACGCATACTATATTTGGGAGTTAGCGGAATGCAGTATCACCTGAACGGTTATAAAAGCGGTGATCCTTCAGTTGCTATCGCTCGTGACGCTCCCCACTCAAAACCTGACGTCGTCGACGTTCTTATCGTTGGTTGCGGCCCTGCTGGTTTGACTCTTGCCACGCAACTGTCGGCTTTTCCTGAAATCACAACTATGATCACAGATCGCAAACCGGGGCGTTTAGAGGTGGGTCAGGCCGATGGTCTTGCGTGCCGCTCACTTGAAATGTTTGAGGCGTTTGGCTTTGCTGAGAAGGTTCTAATGGAAAGCTATTGGGTGAACGAGGTTGGGTTCTGGCGCCCAAATCCGGATGGGAACGGATTGCACCGCGCTGATCGTATTAAGGATGTCGAAGACGACCTTTCCGAAATGCCGCATGTGATCCTTAATCAAGCGCGTGTGCATGATTTCTACCTCGAGGCCATGCACAATTCAGCATGTCGGCTTGAACCGGACTACGGTCGTGAGTTGGTTGCGCTGAGTAAAACGGATGATGTTGATTACCCCGTTACTGCGACGCTCAAGTGTTTGGATGGCTCTGACGCTACACAGACCGTGCGCACGAAATATGTGGTTGGGTGTGACGGTGCGCGCAGCGTTGTGCGCAAGTCCATGGGGTATGCGCTCAAAGGTGAAGCAGCGCGACAGCTTTGGGGCGTTATGGATGTGCTGGCGGTTACAGATTTCCCAGATATTCGGCTCAAGGCAGCGATACAATCTGCAGATAACGGCAGCATACTGATCATCCCCCGCGAGGGCGGGTATATGGTGCGCATGTATATCGAATTGGATGAACTTCATGGTGAAGAACGAGCGGCTGATCGCAATGTGACGTCAGAGATGCTGATTGCAAAAGCGCAGTCCAATCTCGCGCCTTATACGCTGGATGTGAAAGAGGTTGTTTGGTGGTCGGCTTACGAGATTGGCCAGCGCGTTTGTGACTGGTTTGATGATGTTCCGTCAGATGCACGCGGTACTCAAATGCCGAGAATCTTTATTGCAGGGGATGCGTGTCATACGCATAGCCCAAAGGCGGGGCAGGGTATGAACGTGTCGATGGCCGACACCTTTAACCTTGGCTGGAAGCTGGCAGGGGTCCTACGCGGCCAGTGCAAACCTGCGTTGCTTGATACCTATTCTGAAGAACGTCGGGCAAAAGCCAAAGAGCTGATTGACTTTGACAAAGACATGGCGCGTCTATTCAGCGCCAAGCCGAAGGACGTAACTGAGGCTGCGCAGTTTCAGCGCTATTTTAAAAAGCATGGCCGCTATACCGCAGGTGTAGAGACCCGTTATGAGCCATCACTGCTGACAGGCAGCGAAGCGCATCAGGCGCTTGCCACTGGTTTAAAGACGGGAATGCGGTTCCATTCGGCACCTGTGATCCGTTTAGGCGACGCCAAGCCGATGCAATTGGGCCATACGCTAAAAGCGGATGGGCGCTGGCGTCTGATCGCTTTTGCGGCAAGCGATGACGTTGGTCAAAGTGGGGCGGATATCGCTAAGCTTTGTGAATTTGCATCAAGCACATTGATCCCACGTTTCACCCCTAAAGATGCTGACATCGACAGCTTGTTTGATCTGCGGGCCGTCTTCCAAAAAAGCCATGAAGACATGAAAGTTGAAGAGCTTCCGCAACTCCTATTACCGCGTAAAGGCAAATACGGTTTGATTGACTATGAAAAAGCCTTTTGCCCAGATCTTGCGAGCGGCTCAGACATATTTGATCTGCGCGGAATTGATCGAGAAAAAGGCGCATTTCTGATCGTGCGCCCTGATCAATTTGTGGCGCAAGTCCTGCATTTGAATGCCTTTCAGCAGATCGATGACTTCTTTGATGGGATATTGATGACTGTGTGATGCTGTCATTCATAAGATCATCGTTCCGAAAAAAAACATCAGAACTGCGACGGAAACCGGCGGCTCGCCCGTATCTAGTTCAGACATACATAAATCTGGACGATACAATGCAATGCTTTTTCGCTTTCACTTCTCCTTATTTGCTCTGGCTGGTGCTCGCTATACCAGCCATAGGAATGACATTTGATGCGCTGACCTCTACGAATCCGCGTGTTTTTCATATTCTTGTACATCCATCAGGTGAGACGTCGGCCCGCTTGCTGATCATTCTCATGATGGCCACGCCGCTTGCCATGTTGCTTAAGGGTTGGCGCGGTCCGCAATGGCTAAAACGCAACCGTCGTTATCTTGGCGTTGCGTCTTTTGGATACGCGCTGATGCACACGGTGTTTTATCTTTTGGATAAAGCGTCTCTTGCCACAGTCGTGGATGAGTTACCGGGCCTCTACATTTGGACTGGTTGGATCGCACTTCTTACTTTTGTTCCGTTGGCTCTGACATCGATGGATTATTTCGTGCGTAAGATGGGTACGTAGTGGAAATGGCTTCAACGTTGGACCTACGCCGCTGCTGTGCTGACCTTGGTGCACTGGGCCGCTTTGCATAATTGGAATGGTTTGGCGCCAGCGATGGTTCACTTCGGCCCGCTTATCGCGCTAGAGGCATATCGTATTTGGTACTGGTATTTACGACCACGGCCACAGGTAGCGTAATACGCAAGCAAAAGGCCCAAGCAAATATGTTTGGGCCTTAAGCTATCTGACGTAAAAGTATAAAAGCTTTAGCGCACACGCACCCAAGTTTGAGATTGGCATATCCCAAGCACGCAGCCAGCAACCGAAAGCTGGCCATTCTCCAGCGTCATGCGAGAATTGAACGTCCGTCCATTGCGCGGATCCCAGATTTTGCCATTTGCCCAAGAGCCTGCCTGATGCGCGACGATTTGTTTGATGTTTATTGCCGTTCGCCTGACTTCCTATAATAAGAGGCGTGTATATTTTATCAACAATACAGATGAATTCGGGCAAGGATTTGGCAAATGGAC
>JAHEGL010000070.1 GCA_024645145.1 Planktotalea sp. | reverse complement strand
GCACGCCGACAGTTTCATTTGAGTTTTTCCCACCTCAAAACCTTGAGGCGTCTTTTCGGCTTTGGGACACTGTGCAAACCTTGGCACCGCTTGATCCGACATTTGTGTCTGTCACCTATGGCGCTGGCGGCACCACGCGCGATTTGACACGCGACGCGGTTGCGACACTGCGCAAATCCAGCGGTTTAAATGTCGCCGCGCATTTGACCTGCGTGAACGCAACCAAGGAAGAAACCCTCGCGATTGCTGCAGATTTCGCCAACGCAGGCGTCAAAGAAATTGTCGCCCTACGCGGTGACGCGCCGAAAGGCGAAGCAACATTCACCCCATGCGCTGGGGGATTTGCGAACTCGCTCGAGCTGATCGAAGCGCTTGCTGCAACAGGTGATTTCAAAATACGCGTAGGTGCTTACCCTGACCGCCACCCTGAAGCGCCGAGCGCACAGGCAGATGTTGATTGGCTCAAAGCCAAGATCGATGCGGGCGCGGATGAGGCCATCACACAGTTTTTCTTCGAAGCCGACACGTTCCTAAGGTTCCGCGACAAATGCGTCAAAGGCGGGATAGATGCCCCGATCTTGCCCGGCATTTTGCCGATTGAGAATTGGAAAGGCACTCGCAACTTCGCCAAGCGCTGCGGCACAGCCGTGCCAGCGTGGCTAGAAGACGCTTTTGAGAAGGCAGAGCGTGACGATCGAAGCGATCTTCTTGCGACAGCAATTTGCACCGAACTTTGCTCTGATCTGATGAGCGAAGGCGTCGATGCACTTCATTTTTACACGCTCAACCGTCCAGAATTGACGCGCGATGTGTGTCATGCGCTCGGGGTGGCACCACGGGTTGATTTACAGAACGTTGCGTAACAACGATTGAAGCGGAGCACCGCAGCTTTTAGCCTGAGCGTAAACTAGGAGGCATTAAGATGCTCTACGCTCAAGGACCCGACGACCTATTAAGCGTCGCAGATGCGCTTAAACTGTCTGGGCGCGATTATATGCAGGGTATTCTCGATGGTGATTATCCGGCACCGCCCATGGGTAAAACGCTGAACTACAAATTGCAGGATGTCGGCGATGGCCACATCATTTTTCGCGGAAGCCCACTGTTTGATCATTGCAACCCCATGGGCACGGTGCACGGCGGTTGGTACGGCACATTACTTGATAGCGCCATGGCGTGCGCTGTGATGACAAAAGTTCCGCGGGGCAGCGGATATACAACATTGGAATATAAGGTAAATATTCTGCGCTCGATCCCGCTTGGGATGGAAGTGGATTGCATTGGAACAATCGATCACGCAGGACGCTCTACAGGTATTTCGCATGGTGAAATTCGCAGTGTTGCCGATGGCAAGCTTTATGCCACAGGCTCAACAACCTGCATCATTTTGACACCTTAGGCCCTGCCGGGTCGGCGCAGACGACGCCTTATTCTAGCACTTAAGCCCTGTTCGGCCACAGGTGGATCGCGACGTTCACGCGTATGCACCGAGTGATGCAAACGCTCGCAACGATCCCCTTCTACGACACGTCTTTTGCGCGACAAAAACAGCTTTCCAAACCCGCGCCAAGTGCTGGCAGAGGGGGCGGTCGCGTTTTGTTCAAAGCGCGCGCGCCAATTATTGGGCAACTCCAAGCCACAGCTCTCGATCCGTTCCAACATCCAAACAAGCGGGATATTCGCCAAGGGGCGCGCGGCTTCAAAGCCAAGCAACTGCCCACCGACATCGCCATGGGCGCCCGGAAACCAGACTTGTTCAATACGTCCCTGCCAATCATCAGGACAGGTCCACAGGACGGGTTCATAACTGTTGCGCGTCTCATCGCGTGCGAGTGCGTGAAACCCATGCCGGATCGAACGGCCAAGTTCATGATTGTGAAACGCATACTTTGGCGCACTCCAACGCCAAAGCACCGGCAAACCAACGCCCAGCGCTTTAACCGTATCCCAAACTCCAACCATCTCGATAGGAGCTTCAGAGTGGCAATGTGTTTGCACAAACTGGTCCGCATCGCCTATCTCGTCACCACATTCGTAAATGCGATAAATCGTGCGAATATTGCGCTCTATCGCGTGCTCAGACGTGAGCAATCCAACGCGATCTATCACCCCTGCAAGCGAACGCGCAGCATATGCGCCGCGTGAATACCCCAGCAAAAAGATCCGATCCCCGCCACGATACCGCGACGCGAGAAATCCGTAAGCACGTCTGATTTGGCGGTTGATCCCCCGCCCCATCATCACATCGGGCGCAGAACGAAGTCCACGCCATTGCACGCCTGCTTCATATTACAGCGACAAGTCGGGGTTGGCCTCACGCAAAATTTTATACGCGCGACCTGCATTCGTTTCATGCCCCTCATCAAGAGAAGACATGGTTCCATCCAGAATAACCACGTGGGTTTGCGGCTCATGCGCCGCAGAACGCGGACTTTGGCGGCGGCGACGCAGTGCGCCGCTGAGCCAAAGGGATATGCTTTTACTCTGCCGCAATTTGTTGATCATTCAACATTTGCCACATCCGATGTGGCGTGAAAGGCATATCGACACGGTCAATTCCCAAAGGTGCAACCGCGTCCTGCACAGCATTCGCAATCGCCGCCATAGACCCGACAGTTCCCGCCTCGCCGCAGCCTTTCATGCCCATGGGATTGGTCGATGTGGGCACGGCTTCTGTGGAGAATGAAATCATAGGGACATTATCCGCACGCGGCATGGCGTAGTCCATAAAACTTGCCGTGAGCAATTGGCCATCGTCGTCAAACACTGCACGCTCTGTGAGCGCTTGACCAAGGCCTTGAGCAATGCCGCCATGAACTTGGCCAGCAACCAGCATTGGATTGATAAGATTGCCAAAATCGTCAACCACAGTATAGCGATCCACGGTGACAACACCTGTTTCAGGATCAATCTCCACCTCAGCAAGATGCGCGCCATTCGGGAACGATTGTGCCGAAAGCGTGATGCGTGCTTCAGAGGTTAACAGCTCTTCCTGCCCCTCCGTCTTTGCCAATTCTGCCGCTTCGATCATCGTAAAGCTCAGGTTAGAGGCATCGCTGCGGAATGCTTCATCGTCAAACATGACTTCTTCCTCACTCACGCCCATCTTTTCAGCTAAGAATGGCGTAAATTGGGCGATCATCTTTTCAACACTCGCAAGCGTCGCGGTGTTCTGCACTGTGACTGAGCGTGAACCACCAGTTCCGCCCCCCGTCGCGATGCGGTCACTGTCACCTTGGATCACATCGATCCGATCCAAAGGAATGCCAGTTTGGTCTGACAAGAACTGTGCATAGACCGTTTCATGGCCCTGCCCATTGCTTTGTGTCCCCACATAAATACTCACGCGACCCTCTTCTTCAAAGAACACCACTTTGCTGGTCTCCGAAGGATCGCCCAAAATGCTTTCGATATAATAACAAATCCCCATGCCTCGCAGCATACCCTTGGCCGCACTCACGTTGCGACGGCTCGCGTAGCCCGCATGATCGCTCTTGCTTTGCGCAACGGTCAGGACGCGATTGAAATCACCGATGTCATAGGTGACCCCAGACGCAGTGGCATAGGGAAAGTTATCAGGCGCAATGAAATTATGGCGACGCAATTCCCAAGGGTCCACGCCCAGCGCGCGTGCTGCGTAATCCATAGAACGCTCTAGCACATAAATCGCCTCTGGCCGACCAGCACCGCGATACGCATCCACTTGGGTGGTGTTTGTATAAACCCCCTCCACATGCAGATAGACCGCCTGCACATCATAACAGCCCGTCAAGACTTTGGAGAACAAAACCGTTTGAATTGGCTGCGCGAACTGGGAATTATAAGCGCCCATATTGGCGACCGAGTGGACTTTATAAGCCACCAGCTTGTGATCGCCGTCAAAGCCCATCTCCACATGGCTCACCAAGTCGCGCCCTGCATTGTCGCTCAGCATTGCCTCGGTACGCTCTGACATCCAGCGCACAGGTTGCCCGAGTTTCCGAGCAGCCATGCCGCAAATTGCGTATTCGGGATACATCATCGCTTTCATGCCAAAGCCACCGCCGGTGTCGGGGTTCGTCACGCGCACGTTTTCAGGATCGAGCCCCATATGTTTGGCGATCTGACCTTTAGGTGCCCAAACCCCCTGCCCGTTGATCGCAACATGGACGCGGCCGTCGTCCCACTCCGCATAGCACCCACGCGGTTCCATTGAATTGACGATGACGCGATTGTCCTCGATCTCGCAGGTGACTTTGTGCGTTGCATTGGCGAAAGCCTCTGTAAATGCGTCCTCATTGCCAAGACCCCAGTCAAACGCTCTGTTGTCGGGCGCTTCGGCATGGATCGCGTCGCCACCTGTGCCAAGCTCAAGGTAAACGGGCAAATCATCGATATCCAACTCAACAAGTTCAGCAGCGTCTTTGGCCTGTTGCAGAGTTTCCGCAAAGATCATCGCGATCGGCTCACCGACAAAACGCACGCGCCCCTGCGCCAACAAAGGGCGTTCAGGCGCGGCAGAGCTTTCGCCATCGCGGTTTTTGAGCAAACTTGCCGCCATCGGCAGCACATTGCCATCAGCGAGCAAATCATCCGCCGTTAGAACCAGATGGACCCCGTCCGCACCGCGTGCATCATCAACGTTCAGTTCGGCGATATCGCCATGCGCAACAGAAGAGCGCAGTACATAACCAAAGAACGCGTTTTCAGGTGTAATATCATCAACATAGCGTCCTTCTCCCGTGAGAAAGCGAATATCCTCAGTGCGTTTCACTGCCTGACTTTTGCCGAACTTTTCCATTGTGTGCTCCCTGCGTTGCGCGCCACTTTGAAAGATAACCCTAAGCCAAGTGCACCAGATGTCCAGATTAGCTTTTCCTTTGGCCGCGCTTTGTTTATCAGAGCGCAAACACCCAATTGCATGCAAGGACGCCAATCTCATGGCTATGGAAAAGAATTTCGACGCGAGTACCGCTGAAACCCGTCTTTATGAAGCTTGGGAAAAGGCGGGCTGTTTCAAAGCTGGTGCCAACGCCAAGCCAGAGGCGTCCACCTTTTGCATCATGATCCCGCCTCCGAATGTCACGGGCGTCCTTCACATCGGCCATGCGTTCAACAACACGCTGCAAGACATCCTAATCCGTTGGAAACGCATGCAGGGGTTTGATACTTTGTGGCAACCCGGCACGGACCACGCGGGCATTGCAACGCAAATGGTTGTGGAACGTAAGCTGGCCGAAACCCAGCAACTTACACGCGTTGAAATGGGCCGCGATGCATTCTTGGAAAAAGTCTGGGAGTGGAAAGGCGAGAGCGGCGGCACGATCATCAACCAGCTCAAACGCCTTGGCGCGTCCTGCGATTGGGATCGCGAAGCCTTCACCATGTCGGGTGCGCCGAACGCCCCTGCTGACGTCGCGGGCGGCAATTTCCATGACGCGGTGATCAAAGTCTTCGTGGAGATGTATAACAAGGGTCTCATTTATCGTGGCAAGCGTTTGGTGAACTGGGATCCACATTTCGAAACGGCTATTTCCGATCTTGAGGTCGAGAATATTGAAGTTGCGGGCCACATGTGGCACTTTAAGTACCCTCTTGCAGGCGGTGCGACCTATGAGTTTATTGAGAAAAATGAAGGCGGTGAAGTAACGCTTCGCGAGACGCGCGACTACATTTCCATCGCGACCACGCGTCCTGAGACGATGCTCGGCGATGGCGCTGTGGCTGTTCATCCAAGTGATGAGCGTTATGCGCCAATCGTTGGCCAGCTTTGTGAAATTCCTGTTGGACCGAAAGAGCATCGCCGTTTGATCCCAATCATCACGGATGAATACCCAGACAAGGATTTCGGGTCTGGTGCGGTGAAGATCACTGGTGCGCATGATTTCAACGACTACCAAGTTGCCAAGCGTGGCGGCATTCCGATGTATAACCTCATGGACACGAGCGCAGCGATGCGCAGCGACGGGAAACCCTACGCCGAGGAAGCTGCGATTGCCCAAGCGATTGCCAATGGGGAGCAGAAGTTTGACGAAGCGATGATCGCCGCGATGAACCTTGTGCCGGATGAGTATCGCGGCATGGACCGCTTTGAGGCGCGCAAAAAGGTTGTGGCGGATATTTCCGCTGAAGGTCTGGCTGTGACGGTCGATCAGGTTTCTGCTGATGAGGACGGAAACGAGGTTGTGACCTCTGTTCCTTTCGTTGAGGCCAAGCCGATCATGCAGCCCTTTGGTGATCGCTCCAAAGTGGTGATCGAGCCGATGCTGACGGATCAATGGTTCGTTGAGACTTCCAAGATTGTTGAGCCCGCTCTTGAGGCTGTGCGCTCTGGAGCGACTAAGATCATGCCTGAGAGTGACAAGAAGGTGTATTTCCACTGGCTGGAGAATATCGAGCCTTGGTGCATCTCGCGTCAGCTGTGGTGGGGGCATCAGGTGCCTGTTTGGTTTGACGGCGACGACAATCAGTATTGCGCCGCGACTGAGGCGGAAGCGCAAGCGCTGGCTGGGGACGGTGTTGAGCTGCGCCGTGACCCTGATGTGCTCGACACTTGGTTCTCTTCTGGCCTCTGGCCTATCGGAACGCTCGGCTGGCCGGAGCAGACGGATGAGCTGAGCAAATACTTCCCGACCTCGACCCTGATCACAGGCCAAGACATCCTGTTCTTCTGGGTCGCGCGCATGATGATGATGCAGCTCGCGGTCGTGGATGAAGTGCCGTTCGACACGGTTTACCTTCACGGCCTCGTGCGCGATGCCAAGGGCAAGAAGATGTCCAAGTCCACGGGCAACGTTGTCGACCCGCTTGAGATCATTGACCAATACGGCGCAGATGCGCTGCGCTTTACCAATGCATCAATGGCGTCTTTGGGCGGCGTTCTGAAACTCGACACGAAGCGCATAGAGGGTTATCGCAATTTTGTGACCAAGCTTTGGAATGCTGCAACCTACGGTGATTTCAAAGGCGCGTTTGATATCGCCCATTCTGATGCGATTCCAGAAACAAAGCTGCCGCTGAACCAATGGATCAAAGGCGAAATCGCGAAGACACGCGAAACGGTGGACGACGCGCTTGAAGCCTACCGTTTCAACGACGCCGCCAATGAGCTTTATGCCTTCACGTGGAACACATTCTGCTCGCAATACCTCGAGTTCACTAAACCCGTCATGGACGACGGCACGGCAGAGGACGCGGCAGAGACCAAAGCGACTTATGCATGGGCGCTTGATCAAATCCTGATCATGCTCCATCCGATTATGCCCTTCGTGACCGAAGAAATCTGGGGCCAAAAAGCGCGCCCAACAATGTTGGTGCACGCACCTTGGCCGACCTACGCGCCGGCTGATTTGGTGGATAGCCAAGCGGATGCAGATCTGAGCTGGACAGTTGCGATGATCGAAGCCATCCGATCTGCGCGCGCGCAGATGAATGTTCCAGCGGGTGCGTTTATTCCATTGGTTGTCAAAGATATGGATGCCGCGGCGAAAGCGGCGTGGGATCAAAATGAAGCGTTGATCATGCGGTTTGCGCGGATCGAGAGCATCGCGAATGTCGACGAGTTGCCAAAAGGCACTGTTGCTCTGGCGATCTCTGGCGGTACGTTTGGCTTGCCTTTGGAAGGTGTGATTGATGTGGCTGCCGAAAAGGCGCGCCTTGAGAAAACGCTTGGCAAACTGGCCAAAGAGCTTAGCGGCTTGCGCGGACGTTTGAACAATCCAAAATTCGCAGAAAGTGCGCCTGCGGAAGTTCTTGAAGAAACCAAACAAAACCTAAGCCTACGCGAAGCCGAAGAGGCTAAGTTAAAAGATGCTTATGCGCGTTTGGAAGAAATCGGCTAATTAAAGCCTCGCACCCCAAGCCTTTTTGCAAAAAGGCTTGGGAAGTGCTTTCGCAAAAGCACTTACTTGTACTCAGGCATGCGCTTTTGCATGTTCGACATCACGGCCTCCATTTGATGTGGCGTCCCCACCAAAGACGATTGCGCGCGCGACTCTTCCAAAAGCGTGTCTTGCGCGTTATTTTCGTAAGCGAAGCTCACCAATGCTTTGCCTGCGCGCACGGCTGATGGGCTTTTCAGTGCAATGAGGTTTGCCAACTCCAATGCACGCTGCACGGGGTCCTGATTAATCTCTGTAACAAGGCCGTAGCCTTGCGCATCCGCGCCTGAAAATTCTTCACCGGTATAGGTCAATCGACGCAGCACATCCACGCGCATCAAAGCAGGCCAGAGCACCATACCTCCCATGTCTGGCACCAAGCCCCATTTCATTTCCAAAATAGACATACGCGTGTCTGGGGCCGCGATCCGGATATCTGCACCAGAGGCAATCTGTAAGCCAGCTCCGAAGCATACCCCTTGAAGTGCCGCAATAACGGGCATCTCAAGCTGCCTCCAGATCATTGAGACGTGTTGATAATCGTTCGAAGGACCATAGGTGCGCGGCATCATGATTTCAGCGGGATCACCACTGGCGAGTACACCAAAGCTTGCAACGTCCAGACCTGCGCAAAATGCATTGCCTTGCCCAGACAACACCACAGCACGCACGTCTGAGCGACCTCGCAAAGCCTCGCCAGCCTCAATAACACCTTCCAGCATCGCAGGATCAACGGCGTTCATCTTATCTGGACGCGAAAGCTCTACGTGAGCGACATGATCTTTAATGGTTGTTGTGACGCGTGGCATGGCTGGCTCCCCTATGTTTCGGGACACGCTAGCCGCAAGCGCACCTCAAATAAAAGCGGAACGTCAGGGCACGACCCGCTCGACGGCGCGCATCATTCCAAGTGATTTGTCATAGACCAACGTTAATATCCGACGTCCACTGGTCTTTGCTGCAATCTGGGGTACCGTACGCACAGCACCAGCCGCCAGTGCGCTAGCGATAAAGCCTCTTCGGGTCAGTTTCATAAATCAATTCCCTAGTTGCGAGTGATTCTCATGTGGGGGTGCAAAACACTATTTTCAACCTTGTCACCTTTACCCACTCGTTTTACCCAGTCTGATATGAGCTATCCCAGATACACCGCCCTCGCGCAGACTTTGCCTGCTTCTGTCCCTTTCGTTGGCCCCGAAGCGCAAGAACGCGCACGCGGCGGTGCCTTTGATGCACGGCTTGGCGCAAACGAAAACGGCTTTGGCCCTGCCCCGCTGGTTTTGGAAGCGATCAAATCAAATGCTGGACAAGCCTGGATGTATGGCGAACCCGAAAGCTATGACTTGCGCTGCGCCATTGCCACCCATCATGGGGTTGAATTAAGCAACGTAGTCGTTGGCGAAGGCATTGACGGTTTGCTCGGCTATTTGGTGCGCTTGCTGGTGAGCGATGGAGATCACGTTGTGACCACTGATGGCGCGTATCCAACGTTCAATTACCACGTGGCCGGTTTTGGTGGCACGTTGCACAAAGTGCCCTACAAAGATGATCATGAAGATCCGGACGCCTTGCTTGCCAAAGCGCGCGAAGTGGGCGCGAAACTGATTTACCTGTCTAACCCCGACAATCCGATGGGAACGT
>JAHEGL010000066.1 GCA_024645145.1 Planktotalea sp. | reverse complement strand
CCGAACGCGCTGGCATTTTTGATATTGGACTAGAGGGCAAAATGCTCGCGGCCGCCTTCTTTTCAGCGGCAATCGCTGCGATGACAGGCTCTGTGTGGTTGGGTTTGCTGGCCGGTATCGTTGCTTCGCTATTTCTATCCGGCGTTCATGGCCTTGCCTCCATTACCTTCCGCGGCAACCAGCTCATTTCTGGCGTCGCAATCAACTTCCTTGCAGCCGGCATGACCGTGCTTATTGCGCAAAGCTGGTTCAAACAGGGCGGGCGTACCCCCTCTTTGATGAGTGAAGGGCGGTTTAACCCAATTGAGCTCCCGTTTGCCGAAGCGCTCAGCGAAGTCCCTTTCATCGGACCGATTTATGCAGAACTGATCTCAGGGCACTCCATTCTTGTCTATGTCGCGCTTGCTGCTGTGCCTGCAACGTGGTGGACCCTCTACCGCACTCGTTTTGGTCTGCGCCTGCGCGCTGTGGGGGAAAACCCTGCAGCCGTCGATACTGCTGGCGTTTCAGTTGTTGGGCTGCGCTTTGCTGCGGTTGCCATTTGCGGTGTACTGTGCGGCATAGCGGGGGCTTACCTTGCGACAGGCCTGCAAGCGGGTTTCGTTAAAGATATGACTGCCGGTCGTGGCTTTATCGCATTGGCGGCTTTGATCTTTGCCAAATGGCGCCCTTGGTATGCGTTAAGCGCGTGTTTGCTCTTTGGCTTCTTGCAGGCCATTGCTCTGCGATATCAGAATATCGATCTTTGGGCCTTTACAGTACCTGTCCAGGTTATGGACGCCCTGCCCTATATTTTGACTGTTGTTATTCTAGCTGGCTTTGTCGGCAAGGCGGTCCCACCACGCGCAGGTGGTGCGCCTTATGTGAAAGAACGTTGATAAGTCCAGTTCTGTAAAAAATATCAGTCCTAACGCAAGTGAGCCGTTGAGCCACTTGCCAAGCGCTGATCCATGGGTTTAAGGAGCCTCATGCAAATATACCTGCCCATAGCCGAAGTTTCGGTTAACGCTTTCCTCCTTTTGGGGCTAGGCGGAATTGTGGGGATTTTATCAGGTATGTTTGGCGTTGGTGGCGGCTTTTTGATGACGCCTTTGCTGTTCTTTATCGGCATTCCGCCTGCGGTTGCTGTTGCGACAGAAGCCAACCAAATTGTAGCATCTTCATTTTCTGGCGTTCTTGCCCATGTAAAGCGAAAATCCGTTGATTTCAGGATGGGAACCGTTTTGCTTATTGGCGGCCTTGTGGGCGCAGCCTTGGGTGTTTTTGTCTTTAACTATCTGAAAAGCCTCGGACAGGTCGACCTACTCGTCAAACTCTGCTATGTTCTGTTCCTAGGTATCATCGGCGCTTTGATGTTCGTCGAAAGCCTGAACGCCATTCGCAAATCCAAAAAACCCAGCAAAGCGCCAAAGCGCAAGCAACGCGGCTGGATCCACGCACTTCCATTCAAGATGCGCTTTCGCACTTCTGGGCTGTATATTTCGGTCATTCCCCCGCTAATCGTTGGCGTCGCAGTCGGTATCTTGGCGGCAATCATGGGCGTTGGTGGTGGCTTCATTATGGTCCCTGCAATGATCTATCTGCTTGGCATGCCAACCAAGGTTGTTGTTGGAACATCTCTTTTCCAGATCATTTTCGTGACCGCTTTCACGACCCTTCTGCATGCGACGACAAACTTTACAGTTGATATGGTGCTTGCAGTACTTTTGCTTGTTGGCGGCGTATTTGGCGCACAAGTAGGCTCCCGTATCGGCACCAAACTTAAGGCAGAGCAACTGCGCATCTTGCTCGCGATGATGGTTCTCGCCGTATGTGGCAAGCTCGCCTTCGATCTTCTTGTGATGCCGTCAGAGCTTTACTCCCTCGGCGCAGCAGGTGGCCATTAATGCTGCGCTTGCTTACGCTCTTTCTAGCACTCGCGCTTCCTGTAAAAGCAGAAGAAGTCGTGCTTGGCATGTCGCAAACGGAAGTTGCGATTACAGCAAATTTTGATGGGTCCGAAATCCTCATCTTCGGCGCCGTTAAGCGTGAAGAAGCCATTCCTGAAGGCGACCCGCTGCAAGTTACTGTCGCGATTCAAGGCCCCTCAGAACCGCTGACTGTTCGTCGCAAAGAAAAACGCTTTGGGATTTGGGTCAACACAGAGTCTGTTGAAGTTGATGCCGCGCCCAGCTTTTATGCTGTTGCGACCAGTGCTCCGTTTGACCAAGTGCTTAGCTCAACCGAAGATTTGCGCTACAAAATTTCTATCCCAAGCGCGATCCGATCAGTCGGTGCGCCAATGACCGTCGCAGATTCACAAAGCTTTACAGAAGCCGTCATCCGCGTGCGCAAAGCCAACGGGCTCTTTCAATTGCTTGAAGGCGATGTTGAGTTTTCCCAAGAAACGCTTTTCAAAACGTCCATCGCGATGCCTGCAAACCTGACTGAAGGTGAATACCGTACCCGTATTTATTTAACGCGCTCGGGCGAAGTCGTGTCAGAATATGAAACATTCATCGATGTACGCAAAGTCGGGCTAGAGCGTTGGCTCTACACGCTTTCACGTCAACAGCCCCTTATGTACGGCTTGCTGTCCCTAGCCATCGCGATTTTCTCTGGCTGGGCCGCGTCTGCCATCTTTACAGCGCTGCGACGCAACTAAACTTCATTTTTCCAAATAAACTCCGGGGGAGTCGGCTATGCCGACGGGGCCTGGCCCCCTAGCCCCGCCCGATGAAAGGCATCTTCGTTGCCATAATTGTCATAAACTGAACATTCGCTTCAGGCGGCAAATTCGCCATATGCAAAACGGCACGAGCCGCTTCGCCGACATCCATTGATGGTAAAGGCTCAAGCCCGTTCTTGGCTCGATGCTCATCTAGATCCGTCACCAGCGCCGTACGCGCATTGCCGATATCAATCTGCCCACACGCAATGTCATGCGCACGCCCATCCAAAGACAAAGTCTTGGTCATACCCGTGATCGCGTGCTTTGTTGCGGTATAAGAAATTGAATTTTCACGAGGACTATGCGCCGAAATAGAACCGTTGTTAATAATCCGACCCCCTTTTGGATCTTGCTTTTTCATTTGCGCGTAGGCGGCTTGCGCGGTCAAGAACATGCCATGTAAATTCACATCAATCACTGCGCACCAATCCGCAAAGCTGACTTCATCAATTTCAGCTTGTTTGCCAAACATTCCGGCATTGTTGAACAAAACATCCAAGCGGCCAGCAACATCCACAAAGCCTGCAACCGCCTCTTTGACCGCTTGCTCATCCGTGACATCTGCTGGCAGGGCCACAGCCGTATCATAGCGTGACGCGACATCCTCAAGCAGTTCTTCGCGCCGTGCCAAAAGCCCAACACGCCAGCCCTCATTCAAAAAAAGCTCCGCTGTCGCCAAGCCAATGCCCGAACTCGCACCTGTTATCAAAATGCTCTTCATATCTCTTCACTCTCCAAAGTCAGTGGTGCTGCGGGCGTGGCGCGCAAGTCATCCACACGCAAAGCCCCAGTCGGGCGTGACAAACGATTGCGTGTTACCCAAATCAAACGCTCTTGCGCCCGTGTAATTGCAACATAAGCCAATCGCTTCCACAGAGGCTGACCCGCCTCAACGCGCCCCATACGCGCGGCAACGAATAAATCAGGCGAAAACACCTGAACCGTATCCCATTGACTGCCCTGCGCTTTATGGATTGTAACTGCCGCGCCATGCAGAAACGTTGCCCCCATGCGGGCGGCGAAAGGAATGAAGGGTTCTTCCTCATCCGGCATTTCGATTTTCACAATCGAAGCCGCCGAGACCTGTGGATCCTCCGCACCCATGACGTGCAGCCGTGAAAAGCCCGGTTTTCGCCCAGGCCCAAGATAAATCACCTGAGCCCCTTTGATCAGTCCGCGCGCTTCGAGATCAAGGCGCTTCTTGCGGTGCTTCAACGGCAGTTCAATGCCATCACAGATCAACGGCTCGCCCTCAAGCAGCGCATCATCTGGTGCGCCATGCACCGCGCGAAACGCATTGATCAGCCGAATGCGCGTCGCATTGCGCCAAACCAAAACGGGTGAGCGCGCCATGAGGTCAACTTCGACCCGCTGACCCCAAACCACACGATCATCTTTGCGCGCGGCCTCTTCCACCATTTGCTCGAAACTTTGAAAATCAAGCTGCGGATCTGCGAGCGCGTGGGCAAGATCAAGGATCGGATTGTCAGCATCTTGGCGGTGAATGCGGCTCAGCTCCAACTTGCGTGGACCGGTTAGACCATCAAATACCATGGCACCCGATTGGTTCACCGGCGCAAGTTGCGCAGGATCACCAAACAGGACAAGCGTTGGAAAAATCTCTTTAAGATCATTGAATTGCTTCTCATCCAACATCGAGGATTCATCGACAAACCCAATATCTAACGGGTCTTCGCGCCGCTTCCAGCCTGTGATAAAATCTGAGCCGCGCAAACCAGCAGTCGCCAGTGCGCCCGGAACAGATTTATTGAGCTGATAAAACTCCATCGCGCGATCCAAAGCTTCATCCGTCAGCCCTGCGATACTTGGGCGTTCGCCATGACCCGCAAGCCATTCTGCGACCTTTTCGTATTCAGGATCATAGACAGGAGTATATAAAATGCGATGGATCGTCATCGCAGGAACACCGCGCATGCGCAGAACGAAAGCCGCTTTGTTGGTCGGGGCCAATATCGCAAGCGTGCGCTTGTCTTTTTTCTTTCGGCTCTCAAATTCGCCTGAAACTAAGCCAACGCCCGCAGCTTCAAGCGCTTTATAAAGTTCCGCCAAAAGGAGCGTTTTACCCGACCCCGCTTTACCAATCAAAGCCATGACGCTTTGTTCCGGTCCTTGCGGTGGCATGAGCAGTGAGTCTTCTAGATCAATCCCTGCAGACCGCAGCATTTCAGCAACCGCATCAAAGGCGGCCGCTTGGTCATCAGAGAGGGTAAGAGCGGGTAATGTCATGGAACGCAAAGTATCTGCGCCCCTAACAAATCACCAGCGCTGGTTTCTTCACTTATGCACTTTGTGCCAATGCAAGCCCCTCGGGCCCAAAGGCGCGATCAAACCACAAATGCGAAAGAGCCGGCGAAATTCCAGCTTTTTGGGCGACCCGCCCCCTTGTTTCATCGGTGAACGACCACAGACCGACACTGATTTTTGCGCGCCCATCACCTGTGCTCCCCAACACCTCTGGGCTCGCTCCAATCATGCGGTAAATGCGTACCATGCGAGCATTAAAAACACCCACGAAATGGCGGACATCAAAGTTCTCCATAATCTCGCCACCCGCAAGCATAAGCGCGGCGGCCGTGCGAGGCTGCGCTGAACGATAAAGACAAAATCGCGTACATTCCCAGATTTCGGGGCTACGCACATCACCGCCACCTAAAATATCAGAAAAATGGTCATTCACCATTGTGCGCCCTGTACTTGGCAACATGCGCATAGAACCACCATGCGAACCATCAGCTTGCTGATAAATAACATAGAGCGGGTTCAAATCATCATACTCATCACGCTCAAAGCCCGCGTCATCAACAGTAACGTCCCAACCCAAACGCGTTTTGAACTGATCCGCACGGTCGCGAAACATCGAGTTTTTCAGTTCGGGCAACGCCTCTAGCTCTTTGGCATATAGATATCTGATCATTGTCTTCATCCCCAGCTGTGTGATGGAAACGATGACCTTGCCGGCTTTAACCGATGTAAACAAAGCGCGCGATGTCTTGTCTTTTAAACAACAATCAATCCACGGCTCATCGCGCGGGCAACGGCATGGGTTGTGTTCACCGCGCCCAGCTTAAAGCGTGCTGACTCAATATAGACGCGCAACGTATGTTCCGAGATTTCCATGGTGTCCGCAGCTTTGGCGCGGTTAAACCCCATAGCAAGAAACGTCATGGCGTCGATCTCACGAGGGGAAAGCGTACGCGAGGCGGGAGGCACCCGTTCGGGCTCAAATTCCAGAGCCTTTTGTTTGAAGAAATGCGCAATCAATATCAGCGGTCGTCGGTTCTGGTTCTTAAACACCTGCCACTCATCATCAGAACAAGAATGGGACGCGGTAAAGAGGGCGTATTGCCCATTTGGTCCCCGCATCGGAATGGAAAAGCCTTGGTTACCAACCCCATGCTCTATCGCTTCTCTGCGAAATACGCGCGCTTGCTTTGACGACCAATCTAATCGTTTCCAATAAACAGGATGAAAGCGCTGATAACAGCCAAGAATAACCGGATCGATCCGCAGATAATCTTGTTCTAAGTAACGCGCGACCCAATCAGGCGAATAGGTGCCACAACCGTATTGATCCCCTTGGCTGTTCACCCAATGATAGACCATATGATCAACATAGTACTCTTCGCATAGGTCGACTATAACTGCTTGAAGATCTTCAAGCCCTGCTGCGCGTTCGAGCGCGGCTAGGTTGCTGTCCACATCCACTGTGTGCCAATTTTGAGCCAAGGATTGGCCTTTCCATCATCATGTCCAATTTTGCAGATGCAACGCTATGGGTGCTATCAAGTTCCCGTTCCAGTCCCGAAAGGCCGTTAAGAGACGCGAACTTTTTCAGATCTGTCAGAACGTCCAATATCCAATTGTTATTCATGATTATGATTCTCGCTTTTAGGGGTTAATGAAAAGTTAACACAACCTTAGCATGAGTGGATTAATAAGAGGTAGTCACGGAAAACAACTCCCCAAAAATAGTGAGGGCGGAATTTTTAACGTATTGGCAGCGTTAAAGTGACCTCTTCAAAGCAAAACGCCCGCGAGCACAAATGTGATTCGCGGGCGTCGCTGTTTCCATTGTGGAAACAATTGTGTGCTATTTGGCGTTTAGTGCATCCTCGAAAGTGCGCAATCCAGTCGTCGGGGATTGCACAAGAACAGACATATTACCTGGCTTATGCTCATTACGAAGCATTTTCATATGCGCCGCTGGCAACGCGTCCCACTCGAAAACTTCTGACATGCATGGGTCAAGACGACGCTCAACCATCAGGTGGTTCGCAGCAGAGGCTTGCTTGAGATGGGCGAAGTGGCTGCCTTGCAAACGCTTCTGGTGCATCCACATGTAACGCACGTCAAACGTACAATTGAAGCCGGTGGTGCCCGCGCAAATCACAACCATGCCGCCTTTTTTACAAACGAGCGAAGACACAGGGAACGTGCTCTCACCGGGGTGTTCAAACACCATGTCAACGTTCACGCCTTTACCCGTGATATCCCAAATTGCCTTGCCGAACTTACGCGCCTCTTTAAACCACGTGGCATATTCAGGCGTGTTTACCGTTGGCAGCTGTCCCCAACAGTTAAAGTCTTTCCGGTTGATCGCGCCTTTCGCGCCAAGACCCATAACGAAGTCGCGCTTGTCCTCGTCAGAGATAACCGCAATCGCATTTGCACCTGCCGTATTGATCAACTGGATCGCGTAAGAGCCAAGGCCGCCAGACGCACCCCAAACCAGAACGTTCTGGCCCGGTTTCAGATCATGTGGCTCATGGCCGAACAACATCCGGTACGCAGTCGCAAGTGTCAGCGTGTAGCACGCGCTTTCTTCCCACGTCAGGTGCTTTGGACGCGGCATCAACTGTTGCGCTTGAACATTTGTGAACTGCGCGAAAGAGCCATCAGGCGTCTCATAGCCCCAGATCCGCTGTGACGTGGAAAACATTGGGTCGCCGCCATTGCAGTGTTCATCATCGCCATCGTCTTGATTGCAATGCACAACAACTTCGTCGCCAACTTTCCAGCGCTTTACCTTATCGCCAACCGCCCAAACGATACCAGCAGCATCAGAACCGGCAATGTGGAACGGCTGACCATGCCCATCGAACGGGGAAATCGGCTGGCCGAGTGCGGCCCAAACACCATTGTAGTTCACACCCGCAGCCATAACTAGGACCAGCACTTCGTGGCTATCCAGCGTCGGTACATCAACCACCTCTTGTTGCATCGCAGTGTCCGGCTCACCGTGGCGCTCGCGGCGGATGGCCCATGCATACATTGACTTTGGAACATACCCGAGCGGGGGCATCTCACCCATCTCATACAGGTCCTTTTCAGGTGCATCGTAAGCGATAATCCCAGTGTCAGTATCCAAAGCCATTTTGGCCTCCTGTAATTTCAAATTGCCGCAACGCAGAATCGCCGCTTCCAGAATTGATTAGAGACGTGAAAGCAATAATGCAACTCTAGAAAGTCAATTTTTGTAATTTTATAACCCAGAAGTCGCAGCGTTTTGCTGCGCGCGCATCTTTACGATTTGAGATGCGCGATACTGTTAGCGTAATAGCGCAGCGCAAAACGTTGATTCTCATCGACCACAATGAGATCACCTTCGTTGCGCAAAATGCGGCGTTCGTTGAGATGTTTAAGAGCAATTTCCGCAATGTATTCTATCTCACCGCGCGGCATATGAACATGTGCGCTTTTCATCTTGCCAAGCTCTTCTTGCATCAAACCCGCCAAATCCACTTTGGAAATGCTGTCACGGTTTTGCATCACAGAGGCAAGCAAAGGAACCGGAACAACAGGAACAATTTCTGCAATATGCGCCATCAGCTCTTTTGCGAGCACTTCGGCATCTGGTGCGCCATACTTATGAACATGCGCACGCAATGACACTGGCGGGCCAAAGCTCACGGCAGCATATCCAAAACGGTGAAATCTACCGCTCAGACGAAGCCAAAGCTGTTTCACAAAAAAGCCCGCTACAACACTAATCCGCGCTCGAAAGCGCCGTGTTCCAGCGGCATCGGCTGCCATGAGAATGCGATCTTCCAACACCCGATCATAGTTCAATGCGACAGGCACGAAGAGTACTTCCCGTCCTTCTTCTTCGTAACCATCCGTTATGTATTTCAACAAACCAAGCTTTGGCGCTGCAAGCCTGCCATCCAAAGACAAGCCGCCCTCTGGGAACATCGCTTGTGTGACACCTGCTTGCGTCGCCAAATGTACGTATCGCGCCAAAACACGACGATACAAATCACCACGTGATTTACGACGAATAAAATAAGCGCCCATAGCCTTTATCAAACGACTAAGCGGCCAAACACGCGCCCATTCGCCAACAGCATAAGCCAGCGCAGAACGCTCTGCAGCAAGATAGGTCACCAGCACATAGTCCATGTTCGAGCGATGGTTCATCACGAACACAACTGTTGCATCCTTATCAAGCGCGCTTAGTCCGGCATCATCATGATACCCAAGCCGCACGCGATATAGGGCATTGCTCAAGCCTCTGGCCAAACGGATAGCAAAGCCGAAATAGGCTGTCGCACTGAAGGACGGCACAATCTCACGCGCATATTTGCGCGCTTGCTCGAATGCTACATTCTCAGGCACGCCATTGCGGCGCGCATGATCCGCAATCGCTTGGCTCACATCAGGATCATAGATCAAACGCTGGATCATGTCGTAACGCCGCGCAAGTTTAAACGGCTCAATCGGACGCTCAAGCCGCTTATTCACACGTTTGACGACACGCTCCATGCGACGGCGAAAAAACCAGCGCACAGATGGGAACAGAAAATGCGATGCAAACGTAACAACTGCAAAAAGCAGGATCAGGCCAAACAGCCAAACAGGAATTTCCACAG
>JAHEGL010000062.1 GCA_024645145.1 Planktotalea sp. | reverse complement strand
TGAACCGATGTTCACAAACCCCGTCATGTATAAAAAGATCAAAACACACAAAACCACACTGAGCCTTTATACAGAGCGCTTGGTGAAAGACGGTCTCATCCCTGAGGGCGAGATTGAGGATATGAAAACTGCGTTTCAAGCACATCTGAATGATGAGTTTGAAGCTGGCAAAAACTACAAGCCGAACAAAGCTGACTGGCTTGATGGCAAGTGGTCCCATCTCGATCGTATGAAAGAGAAAAAATACCAACGCGGCAAAACCTCGATCACACCAGAGACGCTGGAGCAGCTTGGAACCGCGCTGACCCGCGTACCTGATGGGTTCCCGATGCACAAAACGGTTGGTCGTTTGCTTGATGCCAAATCCAAGATGTTTGAAAGTGGCGAAGGCTTTGATTGGGCAACTGGAGAATCCTTGGCCTTTGGATCGCTTCTCACAGAAGGTATGGCTGTGCGTTTGTCTGGCCAAGACAGCACGCGCGGAACTTTCTCGCAGCGTCACTCGGGCTTGGTGAACCAAGAAACTGAAGAGCGCTATTATCCGCTGAACAATATCCGCGAAGGTCAGGCCCGCTATGAAGTCATCGACTCGATGCTTTCTGAATATGCGGTTCTTGGGTTTGAGTATGGCTACTCGATGGCCGAACCAAACGCGCTGACACTTTGGGAAGCACAGTTTGGCGATTTCGCCAATGGCGCGCAGATTATGTTTGATCAGTTCATCAGTTCTGGTGAATCCAAATGGTTGCGCATGTCGGGTCTTGTTGTCCTCTTGCCGCACGGCTTTGAGGGACAAGGCCCAGAGCACTCTTCCGCGAGATTAGAGCGTTTTTTGCAAATGTGTGGTCAGGATAACTGGATCGTTGCAAATTGCACGACACCTGCGAACTACTTCCACATCCTGCGCCGACAGCTACATAGATCGTTCCGTAAACCGCTGGTCTTGATGACACCCAAGTCGCTGTTGCGTCACAAACTCGCTGTCAGCAAGGCCGACGAGTTCACAACAGGTTCCAGCTTCCACCGTGTTCTTTGGGATGACGCACAATACGGTAATTCGGACACAAAACTGGTTGCGGATGACAAGATCAAACGCGTCGTGATGTGCTCTGGCAAGGTCTATTACGATCTGCTGGAAGAACGTGACGCGCGCGGTATCGATGACGTCTACATCATGCGTTTTGAACAGTTCTATCCTTTCCCCGCAAACTCTGCGGTGAAGGAATTGGGCCGTTTCACCAATGCGGATATGGTGTGGTGTCAGGAAGAACCAAAGAACCAAGGTGGTTGGACCTTTATGGAGCCGAACCTTGAATGGGTGCTATCGCGCATCGAAGCGAAACATCAGCGACCTGTGTTTGCAGGTCGCCCGGCAAGCGCCTCTCCTGCGACAGGTTTGGCCAGCATACACAAAGAACAACAAGCAGCTCTGATTGACGAAGCGCTGACACTGGAAGGGAAGTAACCCATGAGTACTGAAATTCGCGTTCCAACACTGGGCGAGTCGGTCACAGAGGCAACTGTCGCCACATGGTTCAAAAAGCCCGGCGATAGCATTGCTGTAGATGAAATGCTTTGCGAGCTTGAAACAGACAAAGTCACTGTAGAGGTCCCTGCAACAGCAGCGGGCGTTATGGGCGACGTCATCGCCGCAGAGGGTGAAACTGTTGGTGTTGACGCGTTGTTGGCAACGATTGTCGAAGGCTCCGGTGCAGCAAGCGCTCCTGCCAAAGCAGACAAAGCACCGGCCAAGGCGGAAAGTGACAGCAACGAAAGTGTTGATGTCATGGTCCCAACTTTGGGCGAGTCTGTGACAGAAGCGACAGTGAGCACTTGGTTCAAAAAGGTCGGCGATTCAGTCGCGCAGGACGAAATGCTGTGTGACCTGGAAACCGATAAGGTGTCCGTCGAAGTTCCCGCACCGGCGTCTGGCGTTCTCTCAGAGATTGTCGCGCCTGAAGGCACCACCGTCGATGCTTCTGCAAAACTTGCCGTCATTGGTGGCGCAGTCGCCAGTGCAAGTGATGCCCCATCCGCTCCAGCAGCTGAAACAGGTGGCAACAGCGGCAAAGACGTTGAAGACGCGCCATCTGCGAAAAAAGCAATGGCAGAAGCAGGCGTGTCACGTGATGCTGTGACAGGCTCAGGCCGCGATGGCCGCATTATGAAAGAGGACGTCGCCAAAGCACTTGCTGCGGCACCTGCCCCAAGCGCTGCACCGGCAACCGCACCGCGCGCACCTGTCACGGCCGACGATGCTTCACGCGAAGAACGTGTAAAAATGACACGCTTGCGTCAAACAATTGCGCGACGCTTGAAAGAGAGCCAGAACACGGCAGCCATGCTCACCACCTACAATGAGGTCGATATGACCGAAGTGATGGCGCTGCGCAAAGAGTACAAAGACTTGTTCGAGAAGAAACACGGAACGAAGCTTGGCTTCATGTCCTTCTTCACAAAAGCCTGCTGCCACGCACTGCGTGAAGTGCCCGAAGTGAATGCCGAAATTGATGGCACCGACGTTGTTTACAAGAACTTCGTTCACATGGGTATCGCTGCGGGCACGCCTACAGGTCTTGTCGTTCCTGTCATTCGTGACGCCGATTCCATGTCCTTCGCGGACATCGAAAAAGCGATCTCTGAAAAAGGCAAGCGCGCGCGTGATGGCAAGCTTTCCATGGCCGAAATGCAGGGCGGCACGTTCACCATTTCCAATGGCGGTGTTTACGGCTCGCTCATGTCTTCGCCGATCTTGAATCCACCGCAGTCCGGCATCCTTGGCATGCACAAGATCCAGGATCGTCCTATGGCGATCAACGGTGAGGTGGTGATCCGCCCGATGATGTATCTCGCCCTATCTTACGATCACCGTATCGTTGATGGCAAAGGCGCGGTGACCTTCCTCGTGCGCGTGAAAGAAGCGCTCGAAGATCCTCGCCGCCTGCTTATGGATCTGTGATCCAACGCGATGGCCTATCTGCAACCCAAAACGCTAACCTGCCCCAGATGCAGTTTTAGCGCTGAGGTGAAATGGGTCGTCGGTGTCGGACCAAATAGCAAACCCAGAGAGACGCCTTATCGGCGTCTCCATCATATTGCGCCGTTTACACGCGATCCCGAAGATCGGAATATTTTGATCTGTCCTGAGTGCAAAGCAATTGTCACATGAGCAACGCTGAGAAAACATGCGTAGTCGCTTGTATGCGAAACGAAGGGCTCTTTATCGTTGAATGGGTCGCCTATTACCGCGTCATCGGCTTTGACGACGTGGTGATCTGTTCCAACGATTGTACAGATGGCTCAGATATCCTGCTCGACGCGCTTCAAGCGGAAGGGGCACTCACCCATTTGCGCCACACAGTTCCTGCGAACAGCACCCCACAAGACAGCGGTATCCGCGCTGCATTTTCGCATCTTGCTGAAACCGACGTTGTATGGTTCGCCCATATAGACGCCGACGAGTTCATCAACATCGGGCTCGGGGCAGGCAAAGTTTCAGATTTGCTCAGCAGCGCTGGTGACGGCGACGTAATCGCGTTGCCTTGGTGGGCTTACGGCGACAATCATCACACCGCTTGGCCCGGCGATGTGTTAAGCCAGTTCACCCAAGCGGAAGATCACCCTTCTGAAAAGCGCGTAAAGTTCAAATCCATGTTTCGCTTCCGCAAATTCAGCCATGCGAACGATCACATGCCAATCGACCCTCAAGAGCCTGCACCTGATGTGCGTTCCGCTCTTGGCGCGCGCTTGAGTGATGAAGGACTCTATGACCAAAAGCGCTCTAAGTATCGCCCGCTTGATCTTGCACTTCAACCAAAGGCAGCTTGCATAAATCATAATGCAGTCCCGTCGCGTGACGTCTTCTTGATGAAGAACGACCGCGGTGATGGGCAAGGTAAAACAACCGAAAAATACCATCTTGGATCGCGCTGGCATCAGATCGCCAATCAAAATTCGGAACATAACACGTCGAACCAACGCCACCTCACAGCCATCCAAGAAGAAATCAAACTCCTGCGCGCCTTGCCAGACATCGCAAGAGCAGAACACGCCTGCCAAGACTGGTTCAACACGCGCAGCAAGGCTATTCTCACAACTGATCAAATAAGAAAATGGTCAAAACCAAACGCAAGGAATGCACAAACATGACACCTGAACTCATGGCCCTCACGCTCGCTGCACTCCTGCAGGTCCTGCAATTTTGCGCATATTCGCTCGCCTCCATCATGCAAGTTGGGGTGAAAAAGGCTGCTGGCCCACGCGACAAAGCCATTGTGCTGACCGGCACCGCTGGCCGCCTGCAACGCGCGATGAACAACCATTTTGAAGGCCTCATCCTTTTCACCATCGCCGTTGTCGTCGTCACCTACACTGACCAATCTGACAGCAAAACAATGCTCTTCGCCTTCACATATCTCGGGGCGCGTATTCTATACGTCCCCGCCTACGTCTTCGGCCTCGCGCCATGGCGCTCGCTCATTTGGGTCATTGGGCTGGCTGCAACTGTTGCCATGCTCATTTCGGCCCTGATTTGACTCTTCATTTTTCCAAATAAACTCTGGGGGAGACTCGGCGCGCCGAGACGGGGGCAAAGCCCCCTCCCAAAAACAAAAAGGATCCATCATGTCTGACTATGACGTTATCATCATCGGTTCTGGTCCCGGCGGCTATGTCTGTGCGATCCGTTGCGCACAGCTTGGCCTGAAGACAGCTTGTGTTGAAGCGCGCGATACGCTCGGCGGCACATGCTTGAACGTCGGCTGTATCCCGTCCAAAGCGCTCTTGCACGCATCACACCAACTGCACGAAGCAGAACACAACTTCGCTAAAATGGGCCTCAAAGGCAAAACGCCATCCGTCGATTGGACACAAATGCTCGCCTACAAAGACGAGGTGATCGAGGGCAACACAAAAGGGATCGAATTCCTGTTCAAGAAGAACAAGATCGACTGGCTCAAAGGCTGGGGAAGCATTCCTGAAGCAGGCAAAGTCAAAGTCGGTGATGAGACGCATAACGCAAAAAACATCATTATCGCATCTGGATCAGAGCCCTCCTCACTGCCCGGGATCGAAGTCGATGAAAAGATGGTCGTCAGCTCCACAGGCGCGCTTGAACTGGGCAAGATTCCAAAGAAGATGGTTGTGATCGGTGCGGGTGTGATCGGGCTTGAGCTGGGCTCTGTCTATGCACGTCTCGGCGCTGATGTGAGCGTTGTTGAATTCCTCGATACTGTCACACCTGGCATGGACGCCGAGGTGCAAAAATCTTTCAAACGCATCCTTGAAAAGCAGGGGCTGAAATTCGTGCTTGGTGCGGCCGTTCAAGGCGTTAGCACCAACAAGACCAAAGCCAAGGTCACCTATAAACTGCGCAAAGACGACAGTGAGCATGTGATCGATGCGGACACTGTGCTTGTCGCAACGGGGCGCCGCCCCTTTACCAACGGTCTGGGACTTGAAGCTCTGGGCGTTGAAATGTCAGAGCGCGGCCAAATTAAAACGGGCGGTGATTGGCAAACCAATGTCAAAGGGATCTACGCGATTGGCGACGCCATTGACGGTCCAATGCTCGCACATAAAGCCGAAGACGAAGGCATGGCCGCCGCTGAACAGGTCGCCGGCAAGCATGGGCATGTGAATTACGGCGTTATCCCGGGTGTGATCTACACACACCCGGAGGTCGCCAATGTTGGCAAGACCGAGGAAGAGCTGAAAGACGCGGGCGTAAACTACAAAGTTGGTAAGTTTTCTTTCATGGGCAATGGCCGTGCGAAAGCGAACTTTGCCGCAGATGGCTTTGTAAAAATCCTAGCGGATAAGGACACGGACCGCATTCTGGGTGCGCATATCATCGGCCCAAGCGCGGGTGACCTTATTCACGAGGTCTGTGTTGCGATGGAATTTGGCGCATCTGCGGAAGATCTCGCGATGACCTGTCACGCGCACCCGACCTATTCAGAGGCAGTGCGCGAAGCCGCGCTCGCCTGTGGTGATGGTGCAATCCACGCTTAAAAGACCTACGGTTTTTCGACAAACGTAGGGCTCTTAAATATCAAAACCCGCTTCGCGCATCAAAGCGTTGGAGCGGGTTTCAACCCGCTCTTCCAAAACACGCATAAATTCACTGCGCTCCAGGCTCACTTCAATCGGTTCCAGAAACTCGACTACTGCAACACCGGGCTTGCGATAAATACCGGTCTTCGGCCAGAAAACACCTACATTGGTCGCGACTGGGTAACATGTCTGCCCCATCTGCTCATAAAGCACGCCTGTGCCAACCTTATAGGGCAGTTGTGCGCCCGGTGCGACGCGCGTGCCTTGGCTGTAAATGATCAACTGACCAGCCTCAACAAGGCCCGCTTTCACGTCTTTGACCATCTTTTCAATCGCCACGCCCCGCTTGCCGCGATCAACTGCGATACAATTTAAAAGCTTGGCGTATTGACCAATTACGGGCGTCCATAAAATCTGCTTTTTCATGATGAATTTCCCAGCAGGAATCGCTGTAAAAATCATCATAATATCAAGAAAGCTCTGGTGCTTTGCAGCAACAAGCCCCGGCTCTGTCGGGGGTGTTCCACGCACTTCGACCTTTAAGCCCACCATCCAACTGGCTGTCCAAAACACCCAGCGGCTATAGCTTTTGCAACATGCACGCGCACCACGTTTTGAGAACAATGCCCATGGCGCGAACAAAAGCCCGATGATCGGCATCATGAAATAGATCTGTCCAACAAACAGGAGGGAGCGCAACCATTGCACCGGGTTTTTCTTCTCGCTCATGTCAGGCTCCTAAGCGTGTTGTGCGCTGCAAGGCGGGTCGCAAGAAAAGCAACGACCGCTGCTAAAATGGGTATTAAGATCAGCAAAAACCAATGCGCGCCCTGAAGGCCAAGCCCTGTCAAAAAGCCACCTTCTTCAGAGGCGCTTGGCAAAAGCAAAAGTGCAAACGCGCCAAACAAAGTACCCCCCGCAGCGCCTGCGAGCGCGCGAAGGGTGAAACGTCGCATAAACGCCTGAGCAATATAACTGTCGCGCGCACCAACCAGACGCATCACTGCAATCACTTGCGCATTGGCTGCAAGGGCTGCGTTGGCCGCCAATGTTATCATGGCCCCCGTGGCAAGGGCGATCAAAACAATCGAAACCCAACCCAGCAAGCGCAATGAACTGGCCGCTGAAACAAGCGGGCCGCGCCAACGTGCATGATTATCAAGCACAGCACCCGGCACTTCTCCCGCAAGGCGTAAACGCAAGCCATCCCCATCAAAACCGGAAGCTGTTTCAATCACTTCAATCATCTGCGGCAGCTGCAATGCATCAAGCGGCAGCTCGGGACCGAACCAAGGAGCAAGCAACGCACGTTGTTCCTCTAAAGAAAGTGCGCGCGCCGATTCAACGCCTTCAGTCGTGCGCAGGACATTCAAAGCCGCCTCTGTTTGCGCCGCCATTTGCGCTGCAGGTGCAGAAATACGCACAGTTGCGCTGCGCGCCAGTTCATCACTCCAACGATCCGCGAGCCGCCCTGCAGCAAGGGAAAGAGCCAACGCAAAAACTACCAAAAAGGCCATCGCAGCGGCACTGAACACCGTAAGCCGTACAGTAAATCCGGTCGGCGGCACGGCCTTTTCTGCCTGCGCATCACCGATTGCGAAATCAATGACCGAGCGAAGCACACTCATAAATCTGCCCCCGCAAGCTGCAAGCGACGCCCTGAAATGCGCAGCACGCGCGCTTGCACGTGGTTTTTGGCAGCTCGGATCAGGCCCAAATCATGGGTCGCGATCATAATCGTTTTGCCCATGCGATTGAGTTCAATCAACAATGTCAAAAGCCTTTGTGACATTTCCCAGTCCACGTTTCCTGTCGGTTCATCCGCCAAAATGACATCCGGCGACATGATCAAAGCGCGTGCAAGGGCCGCGCGTTGACGCTCACCACCCGACAATTCTGGCGGTAGCGCATCTGCGCGGGACGTAAGGCCAACCCACCCCATCAGTTCCTTGAGATTTGCGTCATCATCAAGCGCTTCATGGCCGCTTACCGTCAAAGGCAATGCGAGGTTTTCGCGCAAAGTGAGATGGTCAAGAAATTGGCAATCTTGATGAACAACGCCGACGCGACGACGCGCGAGAGCGATGTCATCGCGGCTCATCTGACGCACATCGTCGTCAAAGATCCGCACAACGCCAGATGAGGGCACCAAAGCACCATAGCACAGCTTCAAAAACGTCGTTTTGCCAGAGCCCGACGGACCCGTCAAAAAGTGAAACGACCCTGGTGCGAGGCGCAATGAGACCTCATTGAAAAGCTCTCCGCCGCTGTAGCTATGAGCCACCCTTTCGAACTCGATCAACTTTCGACCTTTCTGACGCACCGCTTTCGCGCTCAAGTCGGAGCGCAAAATAATTAACCTGTTGTGCCTGAGCTTGCCGTTGGTTTCAATCACCTGTCTGCCTGGATGATTTATGAGCGCAGCGCTGCTTGTTTGATTGGGATTTACGATATCTTAAGGAAGGCATAAGGTGATCCCAACTGTGGCCTTTATCAGGCTAGTGAATGCGCCGAGAAGGCAAGGTAGTATTATGCGTTTGATTTGTCCAAATTGCGGAGCTCAATATGAGGTTCCAACGGAAGTCATCCCCACAGAGGGGCGTGATGTACAGTGTTCCGCCTGCTCGAATACATGGTTTCAAGCGCATCCAGATCATGACGCGGCCTTGGCAGATGAAGTGGATCGACCAAGCGTTGAGCCAGTCGCCCCGCCACCTGAGTCAGAGCCCCAGCCGCAAATGCCGATATTGGAAAAGCGCGAACTTGATCCAAATGTTTCAGACGTCTTGCGCCAAGAGGCAGAGTTCGAAGCACAAGCACGGGCGGCTGAGCAAGGGGGCGGGCTAGAGAGCCAACCTGAGCTTGGACTAGAGAGCCAGCCTGAGGACGAAGGTGAACGTCGTGCCCGCGAAGCGCGCGAACGAATGGCGCGCATGTGCGGAGAACCTGTTCCTGCAGAAGCTGCCGTAACCGCCACCGCTGGCTCACGCCGTGATTTGCTTCCTGACATCGAAGAAATCAACTCAACGCTGCGCTCGCCCGGTGAGCGCCGCAGACCCGCCGAAGCAACGGATGCGGATCTGCCCGGTACGACGCCCAAGGTGCGCGGCAAAGGATACGGTTTCCGTCGTGGATTCTTTAGTATGATCGTTTTGGCAGCGCTTTCGATTGGTGCGTATGTTTTCGGCCCAAAAATAAGCGAAATAATACCCGCTGCAGAGCCGCTGATCGCGCAATATAGCAATGGGGTCGAAAGCCTGCGCGACGTATTAGGCACGTCCGTCGACAAAGGCTTGGCGTGGCTTGATCAGATGGCGTCTGAAAACCTCTAGGCTCTTAAAACCTGTCCAACAGGCGACGCAAGTAATCGCGCTCTTCCTCAGGACGTAGGCTTTCGCCGCTACGCTTACGAATTTCATCGAGCAGCTCACGTGCGCGTCGGTACACGTCTTCGCCTTGTAGCAAACCTTGGTCCGTGCCGGCCTGACCGTTCGCTCCAGGACTACGCCCGAGCGGGTCGCGTTGCTCGCCGCCTTCGCGCCCGTCAGCTGT
>JAHEGL010000050.1:2655-9774 GCA_024645145.1 Planktotalea sp. | reverse complement strand
CAAACTGCGCAAAGATCATCGATTCTGGTCGTAAGTGCTACACAATCGGCTCCAAATTCCTTTGGACGGCGGGCGGTTGGTTCGACTACATGAACATGCGCACAAACGGCTTTGACTTCCACATGCAGCTCGCACAGGGCGAAGTCGCATGGACAGACGAGCGCGTACGCGAGACATTCGCAAACTGGCGCAAGCTGATCGACATGGGCGCATTTGTTGATGACCACCAGAACTACTCTTGGCAGGAAGCCCTTCCGTTCATGGTCAATGGCGAAGCAACAGCATACCTGATGGGTAACTTCGCAGTTGCGCCTTTGCGTGAAGCGGGTCTGACAGACGAGCAGTTGGGTTTCTACCAATTCCCACTCATCGCGGACGTACCTCAGGGTGAGGACGCGCCAACAGACACGTTCCACATCCCATCGGGTGCAACGAACAAAGACGCAGCAAAAGCGTTCTTGAAGTTCGTGACATCTGCGGACGTTCAGTCTGACATCAACGGCGGCGACAAGCTGGGCCAACTTCCAGTGAACTCTGCGTCTTCGGTTGCGGATGACAAGTTCATCGCGAAGGGTTTTGATATGCTCTCCAATAACGCACAAGGCGGCGTTGCGCAGTTCTTTGACCGTGATTTCCCAGCGGAAATGGCGTCAGCGGGCATGGAAGGTCTTCAGGAGTTCATGGTCTTCCCAAACAACTTGGACGACATCATTGCACGTCTCGAAGAGACACGCGCACGCGTATATAAGTAAGCTCTAGAGCTTTATTTTGGCCACTCCCTCTCTGGGGGTGGCCACCCCAACCCCGCATTGATCGACATATTCGCAAGCGCTCATCTTTAGTGTTTTCGCATGTGCATCCAGCTCAGGAGAAGATGTAATGTCCACGCCGGTTCCTCAAAATCGCAGTCGGTACAGACGCAATGAAATTGCCATCACTCCATGGCTGTTTCTTATTCCCGGCATCGCCTTCTTTGCGCTCTATGTGATCATGCCAATTTTTCAGAGTTTCTGGATCAGCTTTCATGAGTGGGACGGTTTGGGCGAAAAAACCTACGTCGGCACCGCGCATTATGAGCGCCTGCTCGGCATTGGCGATCAAAATATGGATCGCAAGTTTGAAGTCTCTTTCTGGAACAATCTCAAATGGTTGGTGCTTTATTTGCTAGCCATTCCCATGGGTCTGTTCATAGCGTTGTTTCTGAACCAGACCGTGCGCGGCATACGGATTTACAAGTCCTTGTTCTTCTTCCCATTTGTTATTTCGCAAGTGGTCGTGGGTCTTGTATTCTCTTGGTTCTACCTGCCACGCGAAGGCTTGCTGAATGCCATTCTAGGCTTTTTCAACATGGGGTCACTGAACATCCTTGGCGATCCTACGATGGCCACATACGGGATCATCGCCGCGGGCCTTTGGCCGCAAACGGCCTATTGCATGATCCTCTACCTCACTGGCCTTAACGCCGTTGACCCAGAACAGGTCGAAGCCGCACGCCTTGACGGGGCCAAAGGGTGGCGCATGCTGTGGTATGTGATCCTGCCACAACTGAAACCTGCGACGTTCATTGCTTTTGTCGTGACAATCATCGGCGCACTCCGCTCGTTCGATCTGATCTCGATCATGACCAACGGCGGACCGTTTGGCTCCACCCGCGTGCTAAGCTTTTACATGTTTGAAGAAAGCCTGTCTGAGTTCGGCTTCCGCATGGGCTATGGTTCGGCCATCGCGACTGTGCTGTTCTTTATCATGCTCGGATTTATCGTCTACTTTCTCTACTCCATGTGGCGCGAAGAAAAGGAGGCACGCTGATGTTTCCTACCCCAATCGAGAAAAAATCCCGCGGCTATCAAATGACCTACCAAGGCTTGCTGCCTGTGGTGCTTATAATGTGGCTTTTGCCGCTGATCGCTGTGGCTGTCTTCTCAATCCGACCGGATTCAGATTTTACCAATGGCAACTACTGGGGCATTCCAAGCAGCTTCAACTTCTTAGAAAATTACGGCAAAGTCTTTTTCGAGTCCGACATGCCGCGCTACTTGTTGAACTCCGTGTTGATCACGGTCCCGACCGTCCTTGGCACGATTGCATTGTCCTCGATGACTGGTTTTGCGCTCGGCGTGTACAAGTTCAAAGGCAACTTGCTGATCTTTTTCATGTTTATTGCGGGTAACTTCGTACCGTTCCAAATCTTGATGGTGCCTGTGCGCGATCTGACTGTGAACATGAATCTCTACGATACAAAAACAGGCCTGATCCTGTTTCACATCGCTTTCCAAACCGGCTTTTGCACACTGTTCATGCGCAACTTTATCCGCGCACTGCCCTTCCCGTTAATCGAAGCGGCCCGTGTTGAAGGCGTACGCGAATGGCAGATTTTCCTCTACGTGGTCCTGCCCCTGATGAAGCCTGCTTTGGCCGCACTCGCAGTTTTGATCTTTACTTTCATTTGGAACGACTACTTTTGGGCGGTTGTTCTCACCCAAGGCCCCGATGCTCAGCCTGTTACGGCGGGCATCACGGCCTTTAATTCTCAATACCGTGCGGCGTATCACTTGATGAGCGCAGGCTCTATCGTCGCCGCCCTCCCCCCTGTTTTGATGTTCTTCTTAATGCAGAAGCACTTCATCGCAGGCCTTACACTGGGTGCCGTTAAATAAGATGCAACACTGGAGACTAGATTGCAGCCGCCAGACGCTGGTGCTGGCCGCTACAGGTGCGCGCTTGCCGCAAGTGGTATATTGGGGCGCACCGCTGCCTTTAAACGAAGACTTGGCAACGATCCAAGCAGCGCATGCGCTGGATGTGACAGGCGGGATGCTGGATGAAAATCCTGATCTGAGCATTTGCCCAGAAGCCTCGCGCACCTTCCCCGGTCAGCCGGGCATGATCATTCGCTCGCAAGATGGCACGCCGTTGCTGCCAAAGTTCTTCTTTCAAAGCGATGAGGTTGCACAGGATGCCCTTACCCTCACCTATCGCGATGACGCTCATGGCCTGAACTACACGGCGACTTTCCAGATCGACCCGGTCAGCCACATCATCACAAGTCAGGCCACGCTCGACACAGACGCTCCGATCCACCTCCACTGGCTTTCGGCCCCTGTTTTCCCTGCGTCCCAACAAAGCGCGGATATGATTGATTTCGCCGGTCGCTGGTGTGGTGAGTTCCAACCCCACCGCACCGCATGGTCCCCCGGCATCCGCATGCGTGAGAACCGCACAGGGCGCACAGGACACGAACATTTCCCGGGTTTGATTGTCCCCGAATACGGCGCAACAAATACCACAGGCTCCGCACACGCGTTCCATTATGGTTGGTCAGGTGGCCACAAAATGATCGCCGAAGAATTACCTGATGGCCGTCGTCAAATCCAGTTCGGCCATGCGCCTCGGGTCGAGGCAAATGCCTCCACGCACTTTGCATCTGCACCACTCTATGCAGTCTTTAGCTATGATGGGCTCAACGGCTGCGCAGTCTCGTTCCAACACCATGTGCGCGATCATATTGTAACATTCCCCAAACCAGATCGCCCCCGCCCTGTGCATTATAACTGCTGGGAAGCCGTCTATTTTGATCACAAACTCAACGTTCTCAAAGACATCGCGGATCGTGCCGCAGATCTCGGTGCCGAACGCTTCGTGCTTGATGATGGCTGGTTCGGCCAACGTGATGACGACACGACCTCACTTTCCGATTGGGAAGTCGATCCACGTAAATACCCCGATGGCCTTGGCCCTTTGATTGATCATGTGCACTCCAAGGATATGACCTTTGGCATCTGGTTCGAACCCGAAATGATCACCCCCGACAGCGACTTGCACCGCGCACGTCCTGATTGGGCCCTTGGAAGTGAAGACCAGACTTTGGGGCGCCAGCAAAAAGCGCTCAACATGGCGCTGCCTGAAGTGCGTGATTTCATCTATGACCGGATGGCGGCTGTCCTGTCTGAATATCCAATCGATTACATCAAATGGGACCACAACCGCGTGCTTCCAGCCCCTGATGCGGCGCAAACACGCGGCTCATACGCTCTCATTGATCGCTTGCGTGCTGCCTTCCCGATGGTTGAAATCGAAAGCTGCGCCTCTGGCGGTGGTCGCATTGATTTTGGTATCTTAACCCGTACCCAGCGCGTTTGGCTTTCAGACTCCAACGACGCGCTGGAACGATTGCGCATGCAACATGACGCGGCTCTGTTTTTGCCGCTCAACGTCACCGGCTCTCACGTCGGCCCGCGTCACTGTCACACATCAGGGCGCGTCATTGATATCTCCATGCGCGCTTGGGTCGCCGCGCAACGCCATATGGGCTTTGAGATGGACCCACGCGAACTGACAGATCACGAATTTACCGTGCTCAAAGACATTACCGGATGGTGGAAACACAACCGAACTTGGATGGAGCGCGCTGATATTTTGCGTCTTGATAGCACCGACCCAGCGGTGATTGCCGAACAACAACTGGCTGAAGATGACACGCAATTCGTCGTCTTCGCAGGCAAAGCAGCCACGTCGTCGCAAATCGCACCGCGCCCTTTGCGTCTGACGCGCCTAGACCCAGAGGCACAATACGAAATTTGCCTGTGCAATCGGATCACGGCCCCTGCACTGTCACGTGGCACACCGATCCTCAAAGGTGAAAATATCACCGTGTCTGGCAACTATTTGATGCATCAAGGCCTTACATTGCCTTGGGATTTCCCCGATACGATGTGGGTGATCGAAGGGCGCAAACTTTGATGCTTCCTCTTTCTATAAATATCCCCGCCGGAGGCCTCGATTTTTTTCGAAAAATCTAGCATCCTCACCATAAGGAGCAACGCTCATGACTGCACATTTCAGCGAACTCAAAGACGCATCTGTTTACATTACAGGTGGCGGCAACGGGATTGGCGCGGCGCTGACTGAGGGCTTCCTCAAGCAAGGCGCGCGCGTTGCAATAGTCGGGCGCTCAGATGCGACTGAGTTTTGCGATGACATGGAAGAAAAACACGGCAATCGGCCCCATTTCATGCAATGCGATATCACCGATATCTCACGCCTCAAAGAGACGATGGATGAGGCGAGCGCACGCCACGGGACAATCACCACGCTCATCAACAATGCCGCCAACGACAAGCGACACGCGACAGCCGAAATTGACGACAGTTTTTACAACTGGATGATGGATATCAATTTCAAAGCTTACGTTTTTGCCTGCCAGCACGCAGCGCCGATGATGGCAGCGGCGGGCGGTGGCTCTATCATCAACTTCGCTTCGATTTCTTACATGATGGGCAATGCAGGCTATCCGCTCTACACAGCCGCGAATTCAGCAATCAATGGTCTCACGCGCTCTCTCGCGCGTGAATTCGGGCCTGACAAAATTCGCGTCAATGCGCTTGCCCCCGGTTGGGTCCTTACACAAAAACAAAAAGACATGTGGGTGACCGAAGAACGGCTCGCCGCCCATCTTGAGCGTCAATGCTTGGATGACCCATTGGCACCTGAAGACATTGTTGGTGGCACTCTGTTTCTTGCCTCTGATCTCAGCCGCGCAATGACAGGTCAATCGCTGGTGATTGACGGCGGCGTCGTGGTGACCGGATGAGCCAAGACGCGAGCATAGCGCCGGACTGGATTGCCGTCGATTGGGGAACCTCGACGCTCCGTGCGTTCGCGATGAACGTTGATGGCGCCGTTTTGGCACAGGCGCGCTCTGAGCAAGGCATGTCATCACTCGCACCGGATGAGTTTGAGCCAGTCCTGCGCGCACTTGTCGCCGATTGGTCCCTTCCGAACCCTTGCACCGTCGTTGCTTGTGGCATGGTCGGCTCGCGTCAAGGATGGCAAGAAGCGCCCTATAGAAGCGTTCCGTGCAGTGCGAAATCCAATGCGCCAATTCGCGTGAAAAACGTTGGTGATGATTTGGAAGTCTGGCTTATCGCCGGCATTAAGCAATCCGACCCAGCTGATGTAATGCGCGGCGAAGAAACGCAAATCGCGGGGTTTCTTGCTCTTAACCCTGATTGGGACGGCGTTTTGTGTTTGCCCGGCACCCATTGCAAATGGGTGCACGTCAGTGCTGGTGAAATTGTCAGCTTTCGCACATTTATGACTGGCGAATTGTTTGATGTGATCAGCAAGAATACAGTCTTGCGTCATTCGCTTGAAGGCACAGGCAGCAATGATGCGGACTTTCTCAACGCTGCATCTGATACGCTTTCAAGGCCCGAAAAATTTGCGGCTAACCTGTTTTCGCTGCGCGCCGCTGATCTCCTTACTGGTCAGGATTCCGCAACAGCACGCGCAAAACTATCGGGTGCGTTGATCGGCATGGAACTTGCGGCGGCCAAACCATTTTGGCTTGGTCAAAACATAGCCTTGATTGGCTCAAGCACTTTGTGCACTCTTTACAAGCAAGCATTGGCACAGCAAGGCATCAACGCCGCGTTGACCGATGCAGCGTCTGTAAGTCGCGCAGGATTAAGCGCAACCTATCAAGCATTGACCAGAAAGTCCTAAGTATGAGCCGACCCCTTATCGCTATTTTACGCGGTGTTACGCCAATCGAAGTCAAAGACATCGCCGCCGGTCTGATTGATGCGGGCATCACACGTATTGAAGTTCCAATGAACTCGCCCTCTGCGCTGAAATCGATTGAAACACTGGCAAAAGCATATGGTGACATTGCTCAAATCGGTGCGGGAACCGTGATCACTGTAGAAACAGTGCTGGACGTTGCCAAAGCAGGTGGCAGGCTGATCGTCTCCCCGAACGCAGATACGAAAGTCATTGCCGCAACCAAACTTGCAGGTTTGGATAGCTATCCCGGTGTCATGACACCGACTGAGTGCTTTGATGCACTGAGCGCAGGCGCAGACGGTCTAAAGATTTTTCCCGCATCGCTGCTTGGCCTGGAAGGTTTGAAAGCCATTCGCGCGGTTTTGCCTATTGGCACGCAGGTCTACGCCGTTGGCGGCGCTGATCATACGAACTTTGCAGACTGGATGGCTGCCAGCGCTGATGGCTTTGGCATTGGCTCTGCGCTTTATAAGCCGGGCTTTACAGCCGCTGAAGTCGCCACGCGTGCAAAGGAGATGGTCAAAGCATTCGACCTCGCACAGCGCACATGATTTT
>JAHEGL010000050.1:0-2645 GCA_024645145.1 Planktotalea sp. | reverse complement strand
CGTTCTTGCGGGCTTGGCGAAGGGCCTTTGTGGCATCCTTTGCGTCAAGAACTTTTCTGGTTTGATATCAACGCACGCAAGCTGCACACCAAAGCACAAATGTGGGATTTCGATCTGAGCGTTTCAGCGGCAGGCTGGATAGACGCGCAGACATTGCTGTTGGCCTCAGAAATTGGCTTGCATGAGTTTGATATAACAAGCGGCACACTCAGCGCACCGCTTGTAAAAATAGAAGCAGAAAATGCAATTACACGGTCTAACGATGGGCGTGCAGACCCGTGGGGCGGCTTTTGGATTGGAACAATGGGCTTTAACGCGGAGCCACAGGCCGGCGCGATTTACCGCTTTTACAAAGGCGAGCTGCGCGTGATTGCACCCGACATTACCATTCCAAATGCGATTTGTTTTGCACCGGATGCGAGCTTTGCGAACTTCACAGACACCGTGACCAAACAGCTCATGCGGGTCACACTTGACCCAAATACAGGCTGGCCAAACGCAGACCCCGAACTCTGGCGCGATCTTACTGAAGAGAACGTCAATCCGGACGGCGCTGTGATTGATGCACAGGGCGCACTTTGGGTCGCGCTTTGGGGCTCTTCGTGCGTGAACAGCTACGCTGCCGACGGGACTTTGCTCGCATCGCATAAAGTCGGGGGGCAGCACACGACTTGCCCTGCATTTGGCGGCGCAGACCTTAGCGACATGTACGTCACATCTGCCACAGAAGGCATTCGAGGCGAAACAGACGACAATGGTAAAACGTTTATTTTGCAAGGTGTTGGCAAGGGTCAAAAAGAGCATCAGGTGATTTTATGAAACGTACGCTTGGCGTTTGCTACTACCCCGAACACTGGCCAGAGGATCGGTGGGCAATTGATGCCGCACAAATGATCGAGGCAGGTCTCACTTGGGTGCGCGTCGGTGAATTTGCATGGTCGCGCTTAGAACCCTCCCCCGGAGATCTTCAACTTGACTGGCTAGAACGCGCGATCAATGTGCTTGGTGACGCCGGGCTTCAAGTTGTTCTTGGCACACCGACCGCAACACCGCCGCGCTGGATGCTCGACAAGCACCCCGACATGCTCGCGCTCGATGCGCAGGGCCAGACACGGGGCTTTGGATCACGCAGGCATTATTGCTTTTCGCACGAAGGCTATATCGCTGAATCACGACGCATCACCGAAATTCTCGCAAAGCGTTTTGCCAAGAACCCGCATATTCAAGCATGGCAAACAGACAATGAATATGGCTGCCATGAAACGATCCTGAGTTATTCCGACGCCGCCAAAAGCGCGTTTCAAGATTGGTGCGCGCAGACCTATCAAAGCACCGATGCGCTGAACCGTGCTTGGGGAAATATATTTTGGTCAATGGAGTATGACAGCTTTGATCAGATCGGTCTGCCCAATCTGACTGTCACAGAACCCAACCCGTCCCATGTGCTCGCGTTTCGCCGGTTTTCTTCGGATCAGGTGGTGCGTTTCAACCGCGTTCAAACCGATGTGTTGCGCGCGCATACGGACGCGCCACTTATTCACAACTATATGGGCCGTGTGACTGATTTTGATCACTATGATGTTGGTGCAGATCTCGATATAGCCTCATGGGACAGCTATCCAATCGGCTTTTTGTCTGACCGCCTTGAAGGCTCACCAGAGCACAAAGCGCGTTACCTGCGTCAAGGCGATCCTGACATGCAGGCCTTCCATCACGATCTGTATCGCACTGTTGGCAAAGGCCGCTGGTGGATCATGGAGCAACAGCCAGGTCCTGTGAACTGGGCCCCCTACAACCCTGCCCCCTTGCCTGGAATGGCGCGGCTGTGGGCTTGGGAAGCTTTCGCACATGGTGCAGAGGCAGTGCTTTACTTCCGCTGGCGTCAGGCCTCGTTCGCGCAAGAACAAATGCACGCAGGGCTTTTGCGCCCCGACGCGGCCCCAGCGCCCGCATTGGCAGAGGCACGCCAAACGGCCCAAGAACTGGCGAAAATGCCCGAGATCGGAAGGCTCAAAGCACGCGTTGCTTTAATCTTTGACTATGTATCTTGTTGGGCATGGGAAGCGCAGCCACAGGGAGAGGATTTTGAAATGTTCCGTCTTGCCTTTGAGACATATCGCGCGGCGCGGCGTCTTGGTCTTTCGCTCGACATTGTTTCTCCCGCAGCTGACTTAACACAGTATGATTTGGTCCTCGCGCCCGGTCTTTTGGAAACCCCCGACAGTTTGCAAGGCTACGAAGGCATCGCACTGATTGGCCCGCGTACGGGGTCAAAGACTTCAGAGTTGAGCATCCCCACCCCGATGGGACCGAATATCACAGATTTTGATTGCAGGGTGGCACGCGTGGAAAGCATGCCGCCAAGCGAGGCGGTCCCATTAGAGAACGGCGGATCGTTCTTGCATTGGTTTGAGGAGTTGGACGGAAGCGCAGAGGTTACTCTGAGTACACAAGATGGTGCACCTGCGATCATGCGCTCGCGCGGTTTGCACTACATCGCAGGCTGGCCCGAAGCGGCAAGCTACGTCGACATCCTTGAAGACTTGGCCGCCAAAGCGAATATGCCGACAGAGCGTTTGCCAAGCGGTTTACGCTTGCGCGAAACCGAAACACATCGCTTCTGGATCAATTACGCGCCAGAAACG
>JAHEGL010000041.1 GCA_024645145.1 Planktotalea sp. | reverse complement strand
ATAAGTTTGAAAACTCGTGCTCGCGGTGCGATGTGCGCCAATCTGAAAAATTACGTCCACGCGCGTTACCTTTTGCTATCTTACCGCGCAGATGCCCTAAGGCATGCGCATTTGAGCGATAGCATTGGGTCAAAGTGATGATTTTTCCCTTAAAATGCTCAAATCGATGGAAAGCAGGCTGATCAGGCATCGCAATCGCTTCAACGCCCCCTATATTGGGCTTAGAAGGAGATCCCATGAAACCGCTCTTATCATTTGTTATTGCAACACTTTTCATCGCTAGCCCTGCTTTTTCACAAGCGAGTGAAACAAGCGAAGAGGCTTCGGTCTGGGAGGTCATTTCGACGCCAGATAGTGACAATTTGAGTGATTTCCTTTGGCAGTCTCGCCCGATTGTCGTTTTTGCTGACAGCGAAAACGATCCCCGCTTTGAGCAACAGCTCACATTGCTGCAAGCGCAAGCGGCAGCCTTAGCGGAGCGCGATGTTGTTGTTCTAACTGATACAGATCCATCGGTAACGTCTGATCTGCGCAAAAAATTGCGCCCACGGGGGTTCATGATAGTGTTGATCGGCAAAGACGGCGGCATCAAATTGCGCAAAGCCGCGCCTTGGGACGTGCGAGAAGTGTCGCGTGTGATCGACAAAATGCCCATGCGGCAGCGCGAAGTACGCGAGCGGCGCAGCGTTGTGGAATAGCAAGCTTGCTGGTTCATTCACCGTCCGCCTTTAAGCATCAGCGCAGCTTCATCGCGATCAGCCGCTAAGCCACAAGCGATCCATAGATCAAAAAGTGGGTTGCATTGCTCGGGCGTCATTTTCGATAACCGCCCACTATGCGTCCCCAGAATTTGCAAAGACCCAGTGCGTGCCGTTTCAATCAAAGCGCTCACCTCTTCATCCTTCGCATCGCGAAAGAAGCTCCCAAATCGAACCAAATCAGGCGCTAGCGCTTCATTACGCTTTTCTGCCATGGCTGCGATAAGCGTAAACTCTGTTCCGCGTGGCGTTCCGTTACCAAAGAAGTATTCCATCGGACCGTCCTCTGTCTCGATCCAAGCTAGCGTTTTTCGAACTGTTTCGGTCGTGCTCACAAATGGCGTTATCGAGGGCGGCAAAAGTTGATCTCGTTCCACTTGATCTAGACCTAAGTATGCGCGAGCTGATTGATGCCAATCGAAGTAATTGTCTTGAACGCGTTCCAATCGCGCGCGCGGCTGTCCAGTTGGCGTCAAAAAATCGTCTTTCGAGACGGGTGCGATAAAATGGTTCTTCGCATCCAAAAAGACGATCGCATCTCCATTCGTCGTTCGCGACACGGCAAGCTTCATCGCTTGCTGGATATGCCAACCCGCATAGCCACGCCAACTTGAACCTCGTCCAATGCGGACTGGACGCAACACGCGACGAGCGAGTGCAAGGAACGCGTTCTTTGAATCACGCAGACTTTGAGGCCCAAGAAAAATGTCAGATGGATCGACAAGCCGTAACTGTTTCTGGTGCGGACCAAAGTCCGGGGCAATCTTGAGCACTTCAGCAGCTAACCGCTTTGGGTTCGGATCATTCAGAATTACAATGATTTCAAGAGCCGTGTCCACTGGGAGGAACTTTGCCATGGATCGCGCTTGAAGCTGGAGCAAGCCAAGCTCCGCGCGATACACAACTGTAACCCAGCTGATCGTTGACGTGTTTGTAGGAGGACCAGTCTGCATCGCGCAGTTACCCTTCAAACTCCATGATCACATCATCCACCGCAAGGCTATCGCCCGCGACAGCGTTGATCTTGCTCACAACACCTTTGCGCTCGGCGCGTAGGATGTTTTCCATTTTCATGGCTTCAACCGTGCACAGCGCTTGGCCTTCTTGCACTTCTTGCCCCTCTTCCACATCGACCTTTACGATCAGACCCGGCATCGGACAAAGCAGCAATTTCGATGTATCCGGTGCGACTTTCACCGGCATTTTGCGTGCAAGTTCCGCCTGACGGGGCGTGCGTACATGTACTGTCAGATCCGCACCACGTGAACGAACGCGGAAACCACCAGAAACTTTACCCACTTTCATCACAAGTGGCGTGTCATCCACCATCATGTTCGCAAGTTGGTCCCCCGGCGTCCAATTTCCGCTGACGCGCATAGCAGTGCCATCATCAAACGTGACCGTCGCGCCCACTTTATCAGCTGCAATTGTTACATCAAAACTTGTGTCTTGTAGCGTGACATTCCAAGCGTCACCGACTTTGCGCTCATGGTTATCAAGACGTCCAGAAACGCGCGCGCGGCGAATTTCAGCGACACGGTTCATCGCGGCACTTGCCGCTGCGATACGTTTTAGATCCTCATCGGGAAGCGCGACCCCGACAAAGCCGTCTGGATATTGCTCTTCGATAAAGGCTGTCGTCATATCACCCTTGATGAAGATCGGGTGATCCATAACAGCGCTTAGGAACGGAAGGTTGTGGCCGATGCCTTCAACTTCAAAGCTATCAAGCGCGACGCGCATCGCCTCGATCGCGGTCTCGCGGGTTGGGGCCCAAGTGCACAGCTTTGCAATCATCGGGTCGTAATACATGGAAATTTCGCCACCCTCATAAACGCCTGTGTCGTTGCGTACGACCACATCACCCGCGTCGCCAGCCGCTACGCCGGGGGTGTAGGCCGCGGTTTCCGCAGGGGGACGATAGCGTGTGAGACGGCCGATGGAGGGCAAAAAGCCACGATATGGGTCTTCCGCATAAAGACGGTTCTCAATCGCCCAACCTGTGAGCGTGACGTCGTCTTGCGTGATGCTCAGTTTCTCGCCGTTCGCGACGCGGATCATCTGCTCGACCAGATCAACACCGGTGATCAGCTCGGTTACAGGGTGTTCCACTTGCAAGCGTGTGTTCATCTCAAGGAAGTAGAAATTTTTCTGCCCATCCACGATGAATTCAACAGTACCAGCAGAGGCATAGCCAACCGCTTGCGCCAAGGCCACCGCCTGTTCACCCATGGCTTTGCGTGTGGCTTCATCCAAAAACGGGCTTGGCGCTTCTTCAACAACTTTTTGCTGACGGCGCTGGATAGAGCATTCGCGCTCCCCCAGATAAATACCATTGCCATGACTGTCGCAAAGCACCTGAATTTCGATGTGGCGCGGCTGGGTGATGAATTTCTCAATGAAGATACGATCATCGCCGAACGAGTTCGCAGCTTCGTTCTTGGAGCTTTGAAAGCCCTCGCGCGCCTCATCATCATTCCAGGCGATACGCATGCCTTTGCCGCCGCCACCTGCGGAGGCTTTGATCATCACCGGATAACCGACTTCATTTGAAATCTTGACCGCTTCTTCAGCGTCCTCGATCAGGCCCATGTAGCCCGGAACCGTAGAAACATTGGCGTCCTGAGCGATCTTCTTGGACGTAATCTTGTCGCCCATGCTCTCAATTGCGCCGACAGGAGGGCCGACAAAGGCAACGCCTTCAGCCTCAAGCGCTTCTGCGAATTTGGAATTTTCGGACAAAAAGCCATAGCCCGGATGCACCGCTTGCGCGCCACTTTCCTTGATTGCGGCCATAACCTTGTCGATCACAATATAAGACTGGTTCGCTGGGGGCGGACCAATGTGGATGGCCTCATCCGCCATCTCCACATGCAACGCATTTTTGTCAGCGTCTGAATAAATGGCAACCGTGGTGATACCCATCTTCTTAGCCGTCTTGATGACGCGGCAGGCAATTTCACCTCGGTTGGCAATCAGGATCTTATTGAACATGTGGCAGTCCTTTTTGTGCTATTTGAAACGCAAAAACGCCGCCCTGCCCGATCCGGGCAAAGCGACGCTTGCATGTGGTTTGTAGCTTTTCCGCAAGAAAAGGGAAAAAGCGAAAGCTGTGCTTAGTTCGGGATAAGTGCGCCTGCTGTGGCACCAACGATGCCGCCTGCGATGACTTGGCCTTGGTTGCCGCCAGCAATCGCGCTTGCTGCTGCGCCCAGTGCTGCGCCACCGGCAACGTTTTGAACTTGTGGATCAGGAGAAACGCATCCTGCAAGAGACCCAGAAAGGACCAGTGCTGCGAGGATCTTTGTTGATTTTGACATAATAAATCTCTTTCGAAGTTAGGTTTCGCAACCGCTCTCAAGAAAAAAGTCGGCAGTGGGTGCAAGCTAGCACCAGACCGCCGACAAGGGGAAGGGTTACGGAGAGTTGCGCCGTCACTTCGAACGAGCATCTGGTGCAACTTCGTGTGAACATTGATGATTGCAACGTGCCCTTGTGCAAAGCGGCTTGCGTTTGCAGGGGTCAAACAGGCTTTAATCTGCCTATGAGCGGCATCTTTCGGCTGAAACATGCCTATTGCCCCCAATCCGCTGCATCAGGAAAGGCCATCGCGGCGGCACGTGGATCAAGGATCAACATCGCCTCATAATTGGCGGAATCAAAAGGATCATCATAGGGCAGTACTTCACGACCAAAGAGCCAGCTCAGACGGCCCGCATCTAGATTGCCCCGCTCAAAGGGTTGATCGCCAAACTGCTCCCAAAGCGCCGCCACAAAACCGGCATCCGCGCGACGGTCCGCTGGTTTGCGATCATAACGGCGCTCACGGCGTTCGATAGGCGTGGCCCCTTTGGGATTGGCGCGTCTCAATGTGAATTGGAAATCAGTACCAGGGAGTCGGCCAGGAAAGCCGCGATGCTTTAGCATATAGTCTAGTGCCATGACGCACCCCCGATCTGGTGCGTGGCAATAATAGGCGAAAGGCTCGGAGCAGGCGTGAACGCCTGCTCCAAAGGCAAATTACTTGTACTTGCCTGTGTATGTTGGCTCAACGGAGATCGGCGCGGGATCAACCACAACGAACTCTTCAACCGGTGCTTGGCGTGCGCAAGCGGACGCTGCGAGTGCAACACCGAGTACTGCCAGCAGTTTGATGCTCTTGGACATCTTAGTCTCCTGTCAAATTTACGAACCAGATCAACGATAGAATCCCGCCGTCCTGTCCCTTTCGAGGTATAGGTCACTTGGGTGCACCTGTCGGCTAAACTACGCCAGCCCGTTGCAAAAAGATATCCACAAGCAGCTATCGACTGGTTTTGTGACTCTAACGCATCATTTCCAAGGGTGGATGAGCTTCGGTGCGCAACATATTGTGGTTCCATCAAAACATCTCCAACATGCAGGTCTCATTTTCGACACTGAAAGCTTCAAAAACCTGTTCTACGTCTGAGTTTGCAATACCAAATTCAACGGGTTCCGCCGAAAGTGACACAACGATCTGCTTTGGTTGCTCTTCATTTTGAAGCAGGTTCTGCAACCCGAATTCCGTACAGAGCGCCTCAAGATCAAGGGTCATATCCTCAAAGCTTGGCCGCTTGAGCGGACTAGCAAGATCCGGCGCAATAAAACGCAATCGAATGATGCCATTTTCAGGCTCATCCAGTTGTTCAAAAAAACGCACGCTTTGACCCGAGGGCACAGCGACGGCCTGCTCTGCTAAAAGCGACGTAGTGAAACAGCACGCAAGTGCCACGATCTCGAGACAGGCCATTTTCATCCGCTCACCCGCACCCTTGCACATTTGATCCAACGCGCGCGCAAGTCTTCATCGCTCAGTAAGCTCTCCACACGTTCGGATATATGCTTGCTAATCGGCTGCGGCACCCGCCCGCCTGCGGTTACACGCAAACCGGTGTCGCACCGCTCCACCCGAACCACTGGCGAAAACCCGCGAATATTGCGCAAAGCACGCCACATATCCTGACGGATTTGATGCGCCAAACGTGTTCGGGCCAGCATGGGAAACGACGCAGTTGCGCTCACATCAAAGCGCGCAGGAAGCGCACGGGCCAACGTCACGACGTCGCCATCTTTTTGAGTATGCCACATGCCTTGCGTCATAGTTTTTTGCGGTCCTTGCAAAGGGATAGGGTCAGATCAAAGCGGAATATTGTCGTGCTTTTTCCACGGCATGGTCTGCTTTTTGCTACGCAATGCTGCAAATGCGCGACTGATCCGCTTGCGCGTGCTGCGCGGCTGGATCACCTCATCCACAAAGCCACGCTCGGCGGCCACAAAGGGATTGGCGAAACGTTCGTTATAATCCGCTTCGTGCTGCGCGATTTTATCTGCGTCGCCCATGTCGGCGCGGTGAATGATTTCTGTCGCACCTTTTGCGCCCATCACCGCAATTTCTGCTGTCGGCCAAGCGTAATTCACATCCGCTTGCAAATGCTTGGACGCCATAACAACATAGGCGCCACCGTAAGCCTTGCGGGTGATCAGCGTGACCTTTGGCACTGTTGCCTCGCCATAAGCAAAGAGCAACTTTGCGCCGTGTTTGATGACCCCGCGATATTCCTGCGTCGTGCCGGGCAAGAAGCCAGGAACATCCACCAAGGACAGTATCGGAATTTCGAACGCATCACAGAAGCGCACGAAACGCGCAGCCTTGCGCGAGCTATCAATATCCAGAACACCCGCAAGCACCAAAGGCTGGTTCGCAACGACGCCAACGGTTTGTCCTTCAAGCCGGATGAAGCCCGTTAGAATGTTGCCGGCAAAATCCTTCTGAATCTCGTAAAAATCGCCTTCATCCGCAATTTTCATGATTAGTTCTTTCATGTCATAGGGCTGGTTTGGATTGTCAGGCACCAACGTATCAAGCGACAGTTCAACACGCGCGACATCGTCAAAGAAGGGGCGCACAGGTGGCTTCTCGCGATTGTTGAGCGGCAACAGATCGATCAAACGGCGTACTTCAGCAATTGCCTCAACGTCGTTTTCAAACGCAGCATCTGCGACGGATGACTTTTTGGTATGCGTGCTTGCACCGCCAAGTTCTTCAGCAGTGACTTGTTCATTGGTCACTGTTTTCACAACGTCAGGGCCAGTGACGAACATGTAGGATGTGTCTTTGACCATAAAAATGAAGTCGGTCATCGCGGGAGAATAGACCGCGCCACCCGCACAAGGCCCCATAATCATCGAAATCTGCGGCACCACGCCAGAGGCCATTATATTGCGTTGGAAAATTTCGCCGTATCCACCAAGGCTATCGACGCCCTCTTGGATGCGCGCGCCTCCAGAATCGTTCATACCGATGATTGGCGCGCCATTTTGCATCGCCATGTCCATGATCTTGCAAATCTTTTTCGCATGCGTTGCAGACACAGACCCACCAAGAACGGTGAAATCTTGCGAGTACACATACACCATGCGGCCATTAATCGTGCCCCAGCCGGTCACCACACCGTCACCTGCTGGCTTTTGGTTTTCCATCCCAAAATCGGTGCAACGATGCGTGACGAACATGTCGTATTCTTCAAAGCTCTCCTCATCGAGCAACAGCTCGATCCGCTCGCGCGCGCTGAGCTTGCCTTTGGCTTGCTGGCTGTCGAGACGCTTTTGACCGCCGCCAAGTCGCGCGGCACCGCGGCGCTCGGAGAGTTCTTGCAGAATATCTTTCATCGCATGTCCCTTCTGTGCGCCGCTGTGGCGCGTATTCTGAGCCTTGTCAGATCGGCTCTTGTACAACAGGTCGTTAGCGCATGTGGGTACCCTGCGCAGTTGCAGAAAAAAAGCAAATTATCGCAAATTTGCATATTCATGCTAATCTATGCATTGCAAATAGCAAAATTGCTAAGCCCATGCGCCGCGACGTCTTTTTCAAACTATATCATTTGTCCCTGTTGCCGATAGGCGCTTCGCGTTAAAAAGCGATTATGAACGACTCTTATTCAGCGCGCCTGTTTGATCGCGCGACACCGCCCCACATCATTACGCTCATCCTTCTTGCAGGCGTCTCAGCGCTTGCGATGAATGTGTTTTTGCCCTCATTGCCTAACATGGCGCTGCATTTCAAAACAGAATACTGGGTTTTGCAAATGACGGTTGCCGCCTATTTCGCTATGAACGCGGTGCTTCAAATAATTATTGGCCCGATTTCAGACAATCTCGGACGCAGACCCGTTATTTTATGGGGTTTGGCACTATTCACTATTGCGTCTGTAGGCTGCGTTTATGCGCCAAACGCGACTGTGTTTTTGTTATTTCGCATGGCTCAAGCCGTCATCGTCACTGCGATGGTGCTCAGCCGCGCAATCATCCGTGATGTCGTTACCGCCGACCAAGCCGCATCTTTGATTGGATACGTGACCATGGGCATGGCAGTTGTCCCCATGTTGGGGCCGATGCTTGGCGGTGTGCTTGATGAAACCTTCGGCTGGCAGGCCAGTTTCTGGCTAATGGCGGTCTCTGGCTTGGGCATGTTTGCAACTTGCTACTTTGATCAGGGCGAAACCAAACGTGCGACAGGTGAAACCCTGCGCCAGCAGTTTGGCCACTACCCCGAACTCCTGTCCTCTCCGCGATTTTGGGGATACTCCATCGCGTCCGGCCTGACCTCTGGCGCATTCTTCGCCTATCTTGGCGGCGCGCCCTACGTGGGAACTGAAATATTCATGCTTTCACCCTCTGTGCTCGGATTTTATTTCGGCTCACCTGCCTTTGGCTATTTTTTGGGTAATTTCGTATCCGGCCGTTACTCTACACGTGTTGGGATCAACAACATGGTGTTTTACGGAACGATAATCGCGACCTTTGCGACTGTCGCCTCACTGCTTGTCTTCGGTGTTGGCTTGGGAACCCCTGCGACCTTCTTCGGCTTCATGACCATTGTCGGGATCGGGAATGGCATGACGATTCCCAACGCAACGTCTGGTATGCTTTCGGTTCGCCCGCACTTGGCGGGCACAGCTTCAGGATTAGGTGGCTCCATCATGATCGGGTTCGGCGCAGTTTTATCAGCAGTCGCGGGGATCATTCTGACAGGCAAAGACACAGCGATGCCAGTCCTTTGGCTTATGGTCGCCAGCACCACAGGTGGATTGCTCGCGGCGGCCTTTGTGATACGGCGCGCCAAAGCTATCGGTGCTTGACGACTTGCAGTGCAGGCTTTGCAAAGCTTACAATAGCGTAATGCAAATTTGCTAAGAGACGCGCCATGGCCCTTCAAAAAATCTACGCTGGCTCGAAATTGCGCGAGTTGCGCGGGCAAGTTGCGCTGACCCAAAAGGATTTTGCGGCAAAGCTTGGGGTTTCGCTGCCGTATCTTAATCAGATGGAAAACAACAAGCGTCCGCTTTCGACGACTGTTGTGCTCGCGCTTGCACAAGAATTCGGCTTTGATGTCACAGAACTGAGCTCAGGTGATGCAGAGCGTCTTGTTACGGACATGCGCGAAGCGCTGGCAGATCCGGTGCTTGATGCCGTCGAACCGCCGCTTGCTGATCTCCGGCTCACAGCCTCAAACGCCCCTGCCCTTGCGCGTGCGTTTTTGGAGCTGCATCGCGCATACCGACAGACCCACGAACGTCTCGCCTCACTTGATGAAGCACTGGGGCGCGATGATGGTCAATTGCAACCCAGCCCTTGGGAAGATGTCCGCGACTTCTTTCATTACTGTGACAACTACATTGATGCGATGGACCGCGCGGCCGAACATTTCAGCGCAACAGGCCCGAAAGAGGCAACCATCCGCGAGCGCGCCACTGCCGCATTCCGTCAACACAACATCACTTTGAATTTTGCGCCCGTAGATGCTGTGCGCCACTTTGACCCTGAAACGCGTGTTTTAACCATTTCCCAGCATGCAGCGCCTGCGACGCAAAGCTTTCAAATTCTCATTCAACTTGCGCTCATCACTCAAGAAAGATTGCTCGAAGCCACGCTTGATCTTGCGCGTTTTCAAACTGTCGAAGCGCGCGCCATCGCGAAAATCGGTCTTGCGAATTATTACGCTGGCGCTGCAATGATGCCCTACGGCCCTTTCCTGGATGCCGCGCACGAAACGCGCCATGATCTTGAACGTCTTGCTATGCTTTTTGGGGCATCCATCGAGCAAGTCGCCCATCGCCTCTCCACGCTGCAACGACCTATCGCAAAAGGTGTGCCCTTCTTCTTTGT
>JAHEGL010000038.1:8819-9965 GCA_024645145.1 Planktotalea sp. | reverse complement strand
GTCGTTCCAAACGATCAGCACGCCACGCAAGCTGATGAGTTAGAAGACCAGATCAATGATATGCTTTTTGCCGCGGGACCCGATGCACGTTTGGCATTGTTTGCTTGGAACTTGATAATGCGAGCGATGTGACCCGCCGCCTTGGTGAAGCAGGTTTACAAAACATCCAAGACAGGCTGCAAGCGAGCTACGCTAGTTGCTTACGTAGCCGCGATATTGTGGTGCGCAAAGGACCTTTGCATTGGACGGTTGTGACGACACCCAGTGCTAAAATTAACCTTGAAGTCGCAATTGCCCAAGCGACCCGTTTGCAAGACATTGCTGATGAACCTTTGTTTGTTGACGATGATCGTTTGTATCTCGGCAGCTCAATCGGCTTCACGATCGCGCAAAAGCCGTTCAAAGGTGCACATGTTTTGCTGTTACAAGCGCAAAGTGCATTAACCGAGGCAGTTTTGAATGGACCGAACTCCATCCGCGCGTTCACGCCTTCAAAAGCGAGTAAATTCGCACAAATGCAGACGTTCCATCTGCAAAATTTGAATGGCGATATCGACACCAGTTTAATCGCGTGGTTTCAGCCGCAGATTTCTACGGATACAGGCCAAATTACAGGCTTTGAGGCCTTGGCGCGCTGGCAAGACAACGCTGGCCAAATTCATTCCCCTGCGACTGTTCTGCCAGTACTTCAACAGCACGGATTGATGGAACGGTTGAGGGATATAATCCTGATGCAAAGCTTGAAGGCGCTGCAAACATGGGACGCGCATGATCTCAACATTGAAACAATTGGTGTTAATTTTTCCCAGACGGATTTGGCAAACCCAATGCTTTACGAAAAGGTTGCTTGGGATTTGGACCGTTTTGAAATTGAGCCCCACAGGCTTTGTGTGGAGGTGCTTGAAAGCGTGGTTGCTGGCGAAGCCGACGATATAATCGTCCGTAACGTGACGCGCTTGGCAGAGTGGGGTTGTCAGATTGATCTGGATGATTTTGGCACTTGCCACTCTTCGATTTCGACGTTGCGCCGGCTTCCTGTGCATCGTTTGAAGATTGATCGCTCCTTCGTCGCAAAAGCTGACCTCGATAGCGAGCAACAAAAAATGGTTGCGACTATTTTGATGATGGCAGAGCGTTTGGATCTGG
>JAHEGL010000038.1:0-8809 GCA_024645145.1 Planktotalea sp. | reverse complement strand
GCTTGTCTTGCTGAGGGGATCGAAACACTGGGCGAGCAATCGATCCTTGCACAGCTCGGTTGCCGCTATGTCCAAGGGTACGGGATCGCCAAGCCGATGCCATTGGATGAAACACTGGATCGGATCGCCAGTTTTCAAGACCGACAGTTGATAACACCGGAAATTGGGCGAAAACGCAGTTAAAGCGCTGTCTATGCGCAACCCAACGTCACAGCGGCGCAGGATATGCGGCGAATCCACTTGACCTTTTGCGGCGCACATCGTTGAACGCAGGCTAACGCGGTTAACTCGAGGCGACCTTGTTTCATGGATGATCAAAACAAAAACCTGATGCTCGCAACAGCGCTCAGCTTCATTGTAATTCTGGTATGGTTCGTCTTGTTCCCGCCACCTGAGCCTACGCCTGCCGATCCGAACGCCGCCGTGACCAGTGCTGAAGGCCAAGCTGTGCTGCCAACCGCCTCTGGCGACGCAGTTGCATCAAACGGCGGTGCCACTAATGAGGCGGCCGCCGAGCCTATCGCAGATGCCCCGCGCATCACCATTGAGACTGATCGCCTAAAAGGGTCGATTTCGCTCTTGGGTGGTCGCATTGATGAGCTGGCGCTCAAAGACTACCGCGTCAGCCTTGACGCAGGTGCGCCGATTGTCGATCTGCTCGCCCCCGTTGGGCAATCAAACCCTTACTATGCGCTTTATGGCTGGGCACCGGGCGCTGGACTTTCTTTTGAAGAAGTTCCCGGCCCGAACACGATCTGGAGTGCTGACGGCAGCCGCGCGCTGAGCGTTGATTCCCCTGTGACTCTGACATGGGACAATGGCGGCGGGTTAGAGTTCACACGCACGATCGCAGTCGACAAAGACTTCATGTTCTCTGTCACCCAAAGCGTCGAAAACGTGGGTGCTGGCACTGTCAGCCTTGCCCCTTACGGTATCCTTGCGCGTCACGGTGAGCCACAGGACCTCAAGAATTTCTTCATCTTGCATGAGGGTCTTGTTGCAATGGCCGATGGCGAGCTGACGGAGATTGACTACTCCGACATGCCAGACTTTGACATTAACCCGAACGAGGGCGCGCGCGCAGAAGTGACGCAAGTTTCCGAGCAAGGGTGGATTGGCTTTACGGACCAGTATTGGATGACCACGCTGATCCCACAGGCTGGCGCGTTCAAGGCCACAGCTAAATACGATGATCGTCGCGATATCTATCAAAGCGAAGCGGTTCTTCCTACGCAGAAGCTTGCGCCCGGTGAAACGGCGACGGCAAACACACAACTCTTTGCAGGCGCGAAAGAGTGGGAAACGATCCGCAACTATCAAAAAGCGGGCGTTGACCGCTTTTTGGATAGCATTGACTGGGGTTGGTTCTTCTTCCTGACCAAGCCGATTTTCGCAGTTCTGCATTATCTGAATGCAATGATTGGCAACATGGGCTGGGCGATTATAGGTCTAACGCTGCTGATCAAAGCAATCCTTTTCCCGCTGGCTTACAAATCCAACGTCTCGATGGCGCGGATGAAAGCGTTGCAGCCGCAGATGGAAGTCATCAAAGAAAAGGCTGGGGACGATAAGCAAAAACTCCAACAGGAAATGATGGCGCTCTACAAGAAAGAGAAGGTCAATCCTGTTTCCGGTTGTTTGCCGATCCTTTTGCAGATCCCTATTTTCTTCTCTCTCTACAAGGTGATTTTCGTAACACTTGAATTGCGTCACGCACCATGGCTGGGCTGGATCGAAGACCTCTCCGCACCGGATCCGTCTTCTATTTTGAACCTCTTTGGCCTACTTAACTTTATGCCACCAGAGCCAGGTTCAATCCTTGCGATCTTCTCGCTTGGTATTTTGCCGATCCTTTTGGGTATCTCAATGTGGATGCAGCAAAAGCTAAATCCGGCACCCACTGACCCGACACAAGCGATGATCTTTGCGTGGATGCCATGGGTCTTTATGTTCATGCTTGGCACATTTGCGAGTGGCCTTGTGGTCTACTGGATCGCCAACAACACCATCACCTTTACGCAGCAATATTTGATTATGCGCAGCCAAGGGGTGAAACCGGATGTGTTTGGGAACATCAAAGCTGGTTTCAAGCGGAAAACGAAAGCCGAGTAATGGCAACCGTCACATCCCTTTGGCGTCACCCGATCAAAAGTCATGGTCGGGAGAACGTAGCCGCAACAACATTGATCGCCGGGCAAACCATGCCCGGTGATCGTGTTTGGGCGGTTGCGCATGAGGCGTCCAAAGCGGATGGGTCTGAATGGGTCCCTTGTGCGAATTTCAATCGCGTTAGCAAGGTTCCACAACTGATGGCAATGACAGCCAAGCTTGACGACGCAGGCGTCGTTAACCTGACCCACCCCAAGCTTGGCGAGATCAGCTTTGATCCCGATGGCGATATCGCTGAATTTCTTGAATGGGTGCATCCCATCATGCCGCAAGATCGTGCACAGTCCAAACGCATTGTAAAAGTGCCCAACCGTGGCATGACCGACAGTGATTTTCCTTCTGTAACGCTATGCAGTATCGCGTCGCATCGTGCCGTCGAGCGCGCGCTTGGCATGGATATTTCCGTCCACCGGTGGCGTGGGAATATCTGGCTTGATGGGCTTGCCGCTTGGGAAGAGTTTGAATGGATGGGCAAAGATGTTCGCGTGGGTGACGCTATTTTGCGTCCACTTGAGCGCACGGATCGGTGCCCTGCGACCAATACTAACCCAGAAACTGGCGTGCGTGATGCAGATGTTGTCTCTGCGCTCGACAGTTTTGGACATCGAGATTTTTCCGTCCGCGCGCAGGTCATCCAAGGTGGATTGATCGAGCTTGGTAGCAAAGCAGAATTGATATGAGCCAACTTCCATTTCCAATCGCCGAAGACCCTGATGAGTTTTCCCACGAAAAAGGGCGCTTGCTTTTTGCGGGTCAAACCGAATTTGTAAAAGGTGTCGTAGCGATGTCCGGCCTGCCTGATGCAGACCGGATGGAAGTTTGCTTTGCAGGCCGCTCCAATGTTGGAAAATCCACATTGATCAACGCGTTGACGGGTCACAAAGCGCTCGCGCGTGCCTCCAATACCCCTGGCCGAACACAAGAAATTAACTTTTTCACTGCGGGTGAGAGCCACTATCTCGTTGATCTGCCCGGCTATGGCTATGCGAATGCACCTTTGCCTGTGGTCGAGAAATGGCAACGCTTGCTCAAGCAGTACTTGTCGGGCCGTCAAACCCTGCGCCGCGCGTTTGTTTTGATTGATGCGCGCCATGGGGTGAAGAAAGTCGATCATGAGATCATGAGCCTGCTCGATAGCAGTGCTGTGACGTTTCAATGCGTGTTGACGAAAGCTGACAAGGTGAAGCTGGTGGACCGTGAAAAGGTTTTGGATCAAGTGCGGGGCGAACTTTCAAAACACCCGGCTGCATTTCCTGAATTGGTTTTGACGTCTTCCGAAAAGGGTGACGGGATTGAGCAGCTTCGCGCGATTATTGCGACACTGATTTAAGCTCATCTCAAAGCACTCCGAGACCTGCGTTCTAGAAATCTGCGGACCGCTGACCTAGGAAGGCGTGAATAGCCGAGACCCGTGCCATGGCTGTTTGGCCAATATTATCAGCACTTTGTGGCTGTTGGCTTTCAATAGACCACATCGCATCTACAATGATGTTTTGCTTGATCGCAAACGCTGGCATTTCGCACCTTACCGCATCGCAATAAATGACCAAAGGTGCCAAGTTTGGATACGGCGATGTCAGCTGACAACTGGTGTTTTCAGGCAGCGTACGCACACACAGAAAATCAGCGCTACGCGTAACTTCGGCACCTTCAGCGGACAAATTACCGAGATGATTTTCCAAATTGTTCGTCGCGGTCATATGGCTGTCTTTGACAGACCTTAAGTTAAGTTGGTTCAACGACATGCCAGTTAAATCAGGATCATACGCCACAATTGTTACGATTGGGATTGGATTGCCGGGGCCGTCCTTTGCGATATCTGTGATTGCGAGACAACGGGTTTGCGGGCGCAATAAAAGCGCGCGCCCATCCAAACCTTCTGCGCGTACCAATGTCCCACCGCGATAGATTTTGCCATCCGACGCGCTCAATCCGAAATCAACGAAGCGAAAAAAGGGCGGACACGTTTGTGCGCTGGCATGACCCGCACTTAGGGCAAGGAGTAGAATTGCGAATAACCTATGCATGCGTCCCCTTTCATGTTTGTTTACGTTTAAACGCGAGCTCGCGAGACGGAGCTAGGTGAAACACAAAATTTCACTTGAATGTGAATGAACGCAAAAGGCCGCCCAAAAAGAGCGGCCTTTCAAATTTTATCGACATTTGATTAGTTCAGCGCTTTGTCCGTGATTGCATGTGTCCATGCACCCTCAGGCGCTTTGGTGATCACTGGATCGGACCCACCAGAAAGCAACGACTGAACCGTGCGCTCATAGTCCGCTTCGACCAAGGCCCCATTGGAACCTGCTGTCAGCTTGGCAATTTCGCGCATCATGCGTTGCTGGTGCTCTTCTGTTTGCGCACCAGATGCATCGTTCTCAAGCACGATATCTGCGGCCTCGTCAGGGTTCGCTTCAGCATACTTCCAACCCTTCATAGACGCGCGCACGAAGCGTACAAGCTTGTCTTCCATCGCGGGATCTGCGAGCGCGTCCTCAAGCACGTAAAGACCATCTTCTAGCGTTGCGACGCCCTGATCTTCGTATTTGAACACCATCAAATCATCCGGCGTTAGCCCCGCATCAATCACCTGCCAATATTCATTGTAAGTCATTGTCGACACACAGGCCGCTTGCTTTTGCAAAAGCGGATCCACGTTGAAGCCTTGTTTGAGCACGGTCACGCCGTCATCGCCGCCCTCGGTGCTAAGACCAAGTTTGCTCATCCAGCTTAGGAAAGGAAACTCGTTCCCGAAGAACCAAACACCAAGCGTTTTGCCCGCAAAATCGTCAGTGCTGGAAATGCCCGCATCTTTGCGGCAGGTCAGCATCATGCCTGATGATTTGAAAGGTTGCGCAATATTAACCATGGGCAGGCCCTTCTCACGCGCGGCCAAAGCAGCTGGCATCCACTCAACCGTGACGTCAGCACCGCCGCCTGCAAGAACCTGTGTTGGTGCAATATCAGGGCCCCCCGGCTTGATGGTAACGTTCAGGCCTTCCTCTTCGTAAAAGCCTTTGTCGAGCGCAACGTAGTAGCCGCCAAACTGTGCTTGCGTCACCCACTTCAGCTGTAGCGTAAGGTCATCCGCAGCATGTGCCATGCTGGCCATCGCACCGAGTGCTGCAGCGCTGATCCATTTTGTAAATTGTGTCATAATACTCTCCTTGTTGGTTGTCTTGTTATCTTGTTAGCTTCTTTGTGAGGGGTGCCAGAACGTCCATTTGCGTTCCAGCAGTGCCACCGCGCCATAAAAGAGCGATCCTGTAACCGCAGCGACGACGATCTCTGCCCAGACCAGATCCAGCGCGAGTTGTCCGACGCTGGTAGAAATGCGAAAGCCCATACCGCGTATCGGTGAGCCGAAAAATTCCGCAACGATTGCCCCGATGAGTGCCAGTGTCGTTGCGATTTTGAGGCCATTGAAAATGAACGGTAGGGCCATCGGCAAGCGCAATTTGAAAAGCGTTTTCCAATAACCCGCCGCATAGGTGCGCATCAAATCGCGCTGCATCGCATCGCTGACTGCTAAACCTTGCACTGTGTTCACAAGGATCGGAAAGAAGATCATCACAACGACGACTGCCGCTTTTGACTGCCAATCAAAACCGAACCACATCACCAAGATAGGTGCCATGCCGATAATCGGAAGCGCTGCGGCAAAGTTACCAACGGGCAAAAGCCCACGTTGAAGAAACTCAAAGCGATCCACTGCAAGGGCCGTTGCAAATGCGGCCAAGCACCCGATGATGTAGCCGCTCATCATGCCTTTGAGGACGGTTTGGACCCAATCTTGCCAAAGGATCGACGTTGACGTTGCAAAACGCGCAGCGATCACCGTTGGCGCGGGCAAGAGCACTTGCTGGATTTCCAAGCCGCGCACGACGCATTCCCAGATGATGACAAGCGTCACGCCAAAGATAACTGGAACAAGCAGTGAGGTTACGCGCGATTTCGGCAATGACGCCAAGCGCACGTTCAAATACCACCCCAGCGCCCAGATAAGCGCGCCCGCAATCAGCCAGCTCATTGCGCCATCCCCATTCTATTGAGCACGATACGTTGGATTAACCCGATAATTGCGACAAGCGTTGCGGCAAGCGCTGCGGCCACAAGCAAAGCACTCCAAATCTGGATGGTCTGGCCATAATAGCTCCCCGCCAGCAATCTCGCGCCAAGGCCAGCAACTGCGCCTGTCGGCAGTTCGCCCACGATTGCGCCAACAATAGCCGCCGCCATGGCAATTTTGAGGGAAGTAAAGAGATAGGGCATCGAAGATGGCAGGCGCAATCGCCAGAACGTCTGTGCAGCAGAGGCATGCCAAGTTCGCATTTGATCCAACTGCATGTGGTCAGGGGAACGCAACCCTTTGACCATGCCAACAACGACCGGAAAGAAGGACAAATACATCGATATAATCGCTTTGGGCAGCAGACCTTGGATGCCAACCGCGTTCAGAACCACGATAATCATCGGCGCAATCGCAAGGATCGGAATAGTTTGCGAGGTGATGACCCAAGGCATCACGCTCATATCCATGGTGCGGTTGAAAACAATGCCAACGGCAAGTGCGATGCCAAGCACGGTGCCCAGCGCAAACCCTAAAAGTGTCGCGCTAAGTGTGACCCACGAATGATAGATAAGCGAGCGCTTCGACGTGATCTTCTTCTCGACAGTTGTTTTCCAAATCTCACGTGTCACTTGGTGCGGTGCAGGCAATTTGGGTTTTTTCTGCGACCAGGTATCTTTGATCAATTCGGTCGTGCTCAGCTCTACCCCTGCGCGCTGTGCTTTGTCGTAGGCCCAAGGCGTATTTAGCCAAACGGCAGCTCCATACCAAAGGACGATAAGCGCTGCGACGACTGTTAAAACTGGGAAAAGATTCCTCATCTGCGCCACTCCATACGCAGTTCAGGAACCCCGTTGGCTGGCTCTGCTCCTTCGTTAGAAACCTCCACAAAACCTGCGCGTTTATAAAATTTGTGTGCCGCACGGTTGGGTTCATGGGTGTTGAGCCACAAAAAATCACGACCCTCTTTGATCTTATCCATCAACGCTTTGCCGATCCCCTTACCGGAGACTGATGTATAAAGCCCGCCAATCCGCTGTCTCTCTGGATCGAACGCAAGGTAGGCAACCGCAGGGTCGCCCACGAAAAAGATGATCCGCTCATCAAAAGCGGTTTCTATGAAACGTCCGATCTCCGCGGCATCATTTTCACTTCGCATCCACTCTGTGCGCTGTTCCCAAGCAAAAACAATCTCGCCCAGCGCGGGCAAGTCGTCTCGCGTCGCATGCCTGATTGTCAAATCATTCATCGCTATGCCCTGCCCTGAGGCCTTCGCGCACGCGGTGTGCAATTTCGATAAACTCAGGACTGTCACGAATTTCAAGCGGACGTTCTTTTGGCAGGCTGCTTTCGATCACGTCTGCAATCCGCCCCGGGCGTGGGGACATCACAACGATTTTGGTGCTGAGATAGACCGCCTCTGGGATCGAATGGGTGACGAATGCGATCGTTTTTTGTGTACGCGCCCAAAGCTGGAGAAGTTGCTCATTCAGGTGATCGCGTACGATTTCATCAAGTGCGCCGAAGGGTTCATCCATCAGCAAGATATCCGCATCAAACGCCAACGCCCGCGCGATTGACGCGCGTTGCTGCATACCGCCGGAGAGCTGCCAAGGGAATTTTTTCTCGAACCCATCGAGTTCAACCAGCTCCAGAACACGCTTCACGCGCTCCGCTTGATCCGCCTTGTCATACCCCATGATTTCCAAAGGCAGGCGAATATTGCCACCAATCGTGCGCCAAGGGTAAAGCCCTGCGGCTTGGAATACGTATCCATAGGCCCGTGCTTTTCGCGCCTCTTCAGGGCTCACGCCATTCACCGTGACCAAGCCCCCAGTTGGCTGCTCCAAATCCGCCATAACCCTTAAAAAGGTGGTTTTACCGCAGCCGGAGGGGCCGATGAAGCTGACAAAATCGCCCTTTTCAATATCAAGTGATACGTCCTTAAGCGCATGAACGGGACCGTCATTGGTCTGAAACGTCAGGCTAAGATTCTTTGCGCTGATGATGGTATTATTGCTCAAGTGCCTGACCTTGCTCTTAAATTCCTGCCGGAATGTTCATTGGATCACGTTTGACCATTTTAGGAGAATTGAGTTCCTTCCATTTGCTCAACGCGACATTAGGAGCCGCAAATGCAGGACGCGGGATGAAACGACCACGACCCGGATTTGGCTGACTGTTTTGCCCCCACGCCCAAATAACTTCACCTCGGTTCAGCGTATAACGCGCTTGCGCTGTCACATCGAAGCCCTCAAAGACATTGTAATCAAGAATGGAATGGTGGTTTGCTGGACTGATTGTCTTGCTGATTTTCGGATCCCAGACCACGATATCTGCATCAGCCCCTTCCACAATCGCGCCCTTCTTGGGGTAAATATTGAGGATTTTCGCGACGTTGGTTGAGGTCGCCGCGACAAACTCGTTCGGCGTGAGGCGGCCCGTTTCGACACCTTCGGTCCAGAGCACGGCAAGGCGCTCTTCAAGACCATTGGAGCCATTGGGAATAATGCGAAAGTCATCACGCCCTGCGCGTTTTTGCTCTGTGGTGAAAGCTGCGTGGTCTGTTGC
>JAHEGL010000034.1 GCA_024645145.1 Planktotalea sp. | reverse complement strand
TATGAGCTCGTTCAGCTTATTTGCTTACAAAGCGCTGGCGCGAAGTACGACGACATCACAAACAGATCCATACCCAGAGCGTCCTGAGGGGCCACTCATTTGGGGCGTTGTTCACGATGAGCATTCAGCGCGCGCGTTAATCCACTTGGTAGAACGCCTCCATCATTTGCGCAGCCCTTGTACGTTACTTATCACCTATGCCGATAAGGGCCCCCGCGTGCCGGATCGCAAGGGACAGTTTTGCATACAGCTGCCTGTCGATACCGGCGATACGACCCAGCGCTTCCTAGAACATTGGCAACCATCGGTTTGCCTATGGTTTGGCGGGGATCTCCGCCCGACGCTTATTGCCGAAACCAAAGCTGCTAAGATTCACATGAAGCTTTTGTCGGCAGAGGAACACTTGCTAGATCAATCCGTCTGGCGTTGGCTTCCTTCGCTCGCACGCGAAACAATGCGCGCGTTTGATACGGTTGCGGCACATGATCCGATTGCAAAGCGAAGCTTGCTGAAGATGATCGGCGCACAAGGTAACGTCGAAATACAAGGCACGCTGCAAATCTCTGTTGTTCCACCGGTTGCGAACGAAAGCGTGTTTACGGAAGTCTCAAATGACCTGAATGGTCGACCCGTATGGCTTGCGGCGAATATCCAAGAAGGTGAATTGAAAGACGTGCTTAAAGCGCACAGCGACGTCATAAAGATCAACCACCGGCTTGCCCTTGTTCTTGTCGCTGCATCTTTCCCCGTAAGCGTTGAGGCGCGCAGGATTCTTAAATCTCAAGGCTGGCGGGTTTGCCATTGGGAGGACGGCGATGCGATCGAAGAAAATACACAAGTTATTCTTGTCGAAGAACCCGAAGATATGGGGCTGTGGTTTCGCATTGCGCCGCTCTCTTTCTTGGGCAGTTCTTTGAAGCAACACTTCAACGGTTGTGATCCATATGTCCCCGCATCACTTGGTTCGGCCATCATCTATGGGCCGAACGTGCGTCATCACACGAGCAGTTACTCTCGCCTCGCAGCGGTTGGTGCTGCACGCATTGTAAAAGATGCAGCTGGGCTGACGATGGCAATAGAAAAGCTTCTTGCATCGGATCAATCGGCATTGATGGCGCATGCGGCATGGGTTGCTATCTCCGAAGGTGCTGAGGCGACGGATGCAGTCATCGAAGACATCCAAGTTCAGCTAGACACTTTGGAAACACCATAATGAAACCCCTGAATTTTTGGTATACGCCGACCAATGCGCTTGACTGGCGCGCGCGTTTTTTGGCACCACTCGGCGCACTCTACGGGGCGCTGACGGGGTATCGTGTACGGCAAGCCCCCACTTATGTATCGCCGCGTCCAGTTATCTGCATCGGGAATCTCAATGCAGGCGGCACTGGTAAAACGCCTTCGACCATCACGCTTGCTCAGATGCTTGCGTCGATGGGCCATTCGCCTCATATCGTTTCGCGCGGCTATGGCGGGTCTTTGGTGGGTCCTCACGCCGTGAGCGCGACAGACAACGCACGCGAAGTCGGTGATGAACCATTGTTGTTGGCCGCTTTTGCACCAACATGGGTGTCCAAAGATCGAGCCCTTGGGATCGAAGCGGCATGCAACGCTGGGGCGTCTCACATCTTGATGGATGACGGTTTGCAAAACCCAAGCGTCAAAAAAGATTTGGCGATCATTATTGTGGACGCTGGCAAAGGGTTTGGCAACGGTCTGTGCCTACCTGCTGGCCCTTTGCGGGAACCTGTAAGTGCAGGACTTAAGCGTGTTGATTTCGTGTTATCCATCGGTACTGAGGCGCAACAAGCCCAGTTCGCAGCGAGCACAACCCTAAGCGTTCCGCACTTGAAAGGTCACCTTGAACCACTGCAAACCGGTCTCGATTTTGCCAACCTGCGATGCATCGCTTTTGCAGGTATCGGACACCCTGAAAAATTCTTTGACACACTGCGCGACCTTGGTGCGCAGATCATTCGCGCTGAAGCCTTAGCTGATCATCAAACGCTGACACCAGCTTTGATGAAACGGCTTTCCAATGATGCACTCTTGCAAGATGCCCAATTGGTTACGACAGAAAAAGATGCTGTGCGCTTACCACAGAGCTTTCGTCAACATGTCGTCACTGTGCCTGTAAGACTTGTTCTGAACAAGGACACGGAACTTCGTGCAGCGTTGACAGCCTTGGACGCTTAACCCACAAATATCGAACACATTGAGAGACTGAGAGCCAAATATGATCGACAAACTCGTAGACATCGTTGGAAAAGATCACGTGCTAACGGGCAGCGACACCAAACGCTGGCAGACCGAATGGCTTGATACTTATCCTTCCGATCCGATTGCGGTGGTACGTCCAGCAAACACGGTTGAAGTTTCAAAGATTGTTAAGTTTGGTAACGAAACGAAGACACCAATCGTTCCCGTAAGTGGCAACACAGGGCTTGCTGGCGGCGTATCTGGAAAAGGCCATGTCATGGTCTCGATGGAGCGGATGAATACTGTTCATGAAGTTCGGCGAGACTCGCGCATCGCAATTGTTGATGCGGGCGTTATTTTGAGCGACATTCATAGCGCCGCAGACGCTGAGGGGCTGGTCTTCCCACTCACGTTCGGTGCGCGCGGAAGTGCCATGATCGGTGGCAACATGGCGACGAATGCAGGTGGATCTAATGTTGTTCGCTATGGCAATACCCGTGATCTTGTCTTGGGTGTCGAGGTTGTTCTCCCAACTGGCGAAGTTGCCGATCTGATGTCTGAACTGCGCAAAGATAATTCAGGTTACAATTTGAAACACTTGATTATCGGAGCAGAAGGCACGCTGGGCATAATCACCAAAGCGGTTCTCAAACTGTTTCCCAAGCCAAAAGCATATGCGACAGCTATGGTGGCAGCCCCTTCTATCGGCGATGGTTTGCATTTGCTGAACCGACTTCAGGATGCGACGGGTGGATCTGTGGAAGCGTTTGAGTACATGCCGCGCGCCTATGTAGAGCGTCACCTTGAAGTTAATAGCGCAGCGCGTGAACCCTTTGATGCGACACATGATGTGAACATCATGGTGGAAATAGGAACAACCATTGATGCCAAAGCGACGGCTGACGCATCTGGTCAAATTCCTGTCACAGCTGAGCTAGAGAACATTCTTGCTAGGTTATTTGAAAGCGGTGAAGTTCTGGACGCGACGGTTGCCCAAAATGAAGAACAACGTCGCGCCATGTGGGAACGCCGTGAAGCTGCTGCAGAGGTCGTTCTAGGACACAAGCCTCTTATAAATCACGATATTGCTGTACCTTTGGAAAAGGTAGCTGCCTTTTGCGAAGCTATGGAGCCACGCCTGCAAGAGATAGACCCAGGCGCTGTACCCATGATCGTATCACACTTGGGCGATGGAAATGTGCATTATTCAGTTTGGGGTAAAAGCCAAGATCCTGACGTGCATGATGCCATCACAGAAGCTGTTGAGGATGAAACCTTGAAACTTGGTGGGAGTTTTTCTGCAGAGCACGGAATTGGAGTGAGCAAGCTCAATTCAATGAGACGGCGAAAGGATCCTGTCTCAATCGCAGCTATGAAATCAATCAAAGCCGCGCTTGATCCAAACAACATCATGAATCCGGGCAAGGTTTTGCCCGACTAAGTCAGCTTAGGTGCGCCACTCAAAAAAGCCTTCACCAGCTTCTGCAAGCAACTTAGCCGCCATAGCTCGGCCCATTTCAGCGCCATCTTCAATGCTTCCAGTCACATCGTCACCAATGCTTTCGGAACCATCAGGACGCAGAACTTGGCCACGCAGGCGCATATTTGTTCCGTTGAGTTCCGAAAGACCTGCGATGGGCGTCTCACAAGAGCCGTCCAACGCCTCAAGAAACGCACGTTCCGCAGCAAGACGTTGACCTGTTTCCTTGTCGTGGATCGCTTCCAGCATTTCTGCAGCGCGGGTATCATCGATACGGCGTTCAATTCCAATCGCGCCTTGCGCGACAGCAGGAAGCATCTCATCGGTTTCAATCGCGCTTTTTGCAACATGTGCCATGTCTAAACGACGCAGACCAGCCATCGCAAGAAACGTACAATCCGCGACGTTATCTTCCAGCTTTTTCAAACGGGTCTGAACGTTGCCGCGAAATTCAACAACGTTGAGGTCAGGGCGGTAATTCAAAAGCTGTGCACGACGACGAAGTGAGGATGTTCCAACGACAGCACCAGATGGCAAGTCCGCAAGCTTTTCATGACCCGCGGATACGAAGGCGTCTCGCACATCTTCGCGCGGCAAGTAGGTATCAAGGACAAGTCCTTCCGGCTGAAGAACAGGCATGTCTTTCATGGAATGAACGGCAATATCAATTGCGCCGCTCAACATGTCGTCTTCGATTTCTCGCGTAAACAAACCTTTGCCCCCGATTTCCTTCAAAGGTCGATCGAGTATTTTGTCACCTGTGGTCTTTATCACCTTAATGACAAACGCGTCTTCTGGAAGATCAAAAGCACTCGACAAACGCCGACGCGTCTCATGCGCCTGAGCCAAAGCCAAAGGCGAACCACGTGTGCCGATGATCAGCGGTGAAGTCGGGGAAGGAAGTGTAATGCTCATATCCCTATGTTTATGAGTGTCTAGTGAAGTTGACAACTAAAGAAGTTGAAAAACTTGCCAGGTAGAAACCGAACAAATTAAACAAGTTCAATAAGGTTGCCGCTGGTCGTGTGAGAACGCAACCACACTAGAGCCAGCCGGCAATAAGATTCGGACCGCTTTTGACCTGTACGGTGAACCACCCGTTTTCTCGATCTACTTGTAGATATCCGGCAAAAGCGTCGTGGAAATCGCTGGTACGTAAGCAATGAAGAGCACCACAACAAACATACAAAAGACGAAGGGCACAGCGCGAGCCGCAATCTTGAGAATCGACTCCCCCGTAATGCCTGCGACAACGAACAAGTTCAGCCCCAAGGGTGGAGTAATGAAACCAACACCCAACGCCGTGATCATCATGATGCAGAACTGAATTTCGTTCATACCGATGTTATCCGCCAATGGCTTGAGGATCGGCGCAAGGATTACGATGTTTGGCGTTGTTTCCATAACGCAACCCGCCGCAATCAAAATGCCGATCATTAGAAGGATTAACAACCAAGGCTCATCCGTAAGGTCTGTTACGGCTGTCACAAAACCTTGCGGTACGCCCATAATCGCCAATGCCTCCGCGAGCGGCACAGAAAATGCGATAATCGGCAGGATCACACCGTTCACCTTTGCAGAACTCACAAGCATCGCAGGAAAATCTGCAAAGCTAAGTGTGCGCATGATGAAACCCATAAGGATCGTGACAACAACTGCTGTCGCACCAGCTTCGGTTGGCGTTAAACGGCCGGAAAAAATGCCATAAAAGATGATGCCGGGAACGATGAACGCGTACCAGCCCGACTTTAGCGCTTTGCCAACACCCGTAAGCCATTCACCAGCCGTCATCATACCACCACCTTCATAGTCGTGGATGCGGTTCATGATCAGGTTGGTGATGAGGATCGCGAGCAAAATCGCGATGCCAGGGATAAGCGCGGCAAGGAACAATGTGGAGGCCGATATGCCCAGCACAAGCCCGATAATGATGTAGGCAATGGACGGTGGAATAAGGATGCCTGTGCATGCACCAGCGGCAACAAGTGCGCAGGCATAGGGGCGCGGGTATCCGCTTTCGACCAAGCGCGCGATCGTCATACGACCCACCGCGGCAGCGCCCGCTGCGTCAGAACCGGAAATTGCAGCGAACATACCGCAGACAAGTACCGTGGCAGAGCCGAAACCGCCTTTTGTAAAGCAGGTCAACGCTTCGGCAACATCGAGAAATTTACGACTAAGACCCGTGCGCACTAAAACGTCACCGGTCAAAATGAACAACGGCACCGCCGTTAGGGCAAAGGCATCAATGCCCGTGAACAAACGTTCGCCCACAAGGCTGAGGGGCAAGTCGCCAGACATCACCAACATAAGAATTGCAGAGCTGCCAATCGCGGCCCAAACAGGCACAGCAACTGCGATAAGAGCAACGAACATGATAACGGGAACGTAAAAATCCCAGCCAAGTTCAACTGTTTGTTGAAGCGTATTCCAGAGCATTGTGGTGTCCCCTACTCAAACAGCGTGTCGCCCTCGTAGGCGTCTGTGCCGTCTTTGAGGGATTTAAAATCGCGGGCAAAAGACTGCATCAAGCGCCACATCATCAGGCTGAATCCCAGCGGTACAGAGGCGATAAACCAGACCTTTGAAACGCGTAACCCGTCAGTAACGGAGCCGAATTTATAAGACACATGCAGCGTCTCCAGCGACCAATAGAGCGCGATGATGGCGACGATAAACATCACCAGATCACCAAAAATATAAAGCAGCGCTTTAAGGCGGGGCGAGAGGTAGTGCATAATCACGTCTATGCGGATGTGCGCGCGCTCTTTCACAGCGGCGGCGGCACCAACCCATGCAAGATAAATAAAGGAAAAGCGTACGATCTCTTCCCCCCAAATGGACGAGTAGGCGAAAACTTCGCGCCTCAGAACCTCGATGGCCATCGTGATGACAAGCATCACGTAAAACACAAGCAGCAACCAGCGCTCGGCGTTACGGTCAATGTTTCGCAATAGATCCATCGGGTGTCTCCATCAAATATGCAGGCCCTTGAGCACAAAACGTCTCATGTAAAGGCCTGTGTTGGAAAAGGTCGGGCTTCGTGAGGGAGCACTCAGCCCGACATCAGATTAAGCGTCGTGGACGTAGTATTTGCCCTGCGTGCCCGCTGCTTCTTCCATCTTCGCAAAGTTATCCATGGAGCCTGCAAGATCTTTCTTGAAGCTGTCCCACTCTGCCAACTGGTAACCACCCGCTGCTTTCCACTCGTTCAACTGATCTTCACTGAGGCTGTGGAATTCAACGCCGGACTTCGCCAATTCGGACATTGCGTATGCACGTGCAGATGGAACCTTGGAGAGGTTCTGGTGCGCCGTCATCTCAGAGCCCCACATGATGCCTTCTTGAACGTCGGCAGGCATGGAGTTGAACCACTCAAGATTACAAGAGTAAACCTGTGAATCTGGAACCGCTTGGGTAAACGTTACGTGGGACAAGATATCTTTGAAACCGAACACATAAAGCGCGCCAACAGATGGGTCGAGCGCGTCTGCAACACCCTGCTTGATCGCGGATGGTGTTTCACCCCAAGCAACTGGCGTCGGGTTTGCGCCGACCATACGGTAATACTGCTGCAACATTTTGGAGCCAGGAACACGGAACTTTACACCGTCCAAATCGGATGGTGAAAGAACTGCACCTGCGCCGCCTTTGCGAACCGCAACAACGCGTGGATCAATGTTGACGTAAAACAGCGCTTTAAAGCCGTTCTCTTCAACCTTAGGCTCAACACTGCCTTTCCAAAAATCAGAGTTCACAAGGTTCGTGAAGCGCTGGTTGGAACCACAAAGATACGGCATGTTGATCAGGTCAACTGTGGACGCGAACGGCGCAAAGTTAGACAGCGAGTGCTGCGCAGCTTGAATTGTGCCGCCTTGAACGGCCTGAACCAAAGCACCGCCTGCACCAAGCTGGCCACCAGGTGCGAGCTTGACGTAAACTTTGCCATTGGTCGCGTTTTGGATGTTCTCTTTCAGGTCGAGCTGCATGATAGGATAGCTGCGTGACGCGCCCAAAACATAAGCAGTAGCGATTGTCATCGTATGCTCAGCTGCTTTTTCGCGATCACGCTCTTCATTTGCTGTTTGCGCAGCTGCTTCCGAAGACCAAAGCGTGCCTGCAGCGCCTGCAACCAAAGCTGCGGTAAAGCCGCCTGCTGCGGAGAGCTTCAGGAAATTGCGGCGTTCTGCAGATGCGACCATCTTGTCATCTTCATTCATTTATAGTTCCTCCCATAGGACTGATTAGCTGTCGTCTTTCTCATCGCGAGCAGCTTCTTTTTGTAAAATTGCGACGACAAACAAAATCGTTGCCGCGAAAAGCACCAGCATTTCACCAACATCGCCAAAATATACCTGATCCAGAAACGCGCCCGAGGCGACATTTGCGAAATAGATAAGAAATACAATCAATGATGCGAACATGAACATGGCGACCCTCCCAGGCGCTGGTTGCCTCCTCATGAAAGCGCTTTCAGCGAGTCGATGCAAGCGCTTTCATCAAATCCTGCATATTTCAGTTTTGTCTGTCTTTTGGGCGTATTTTCAAACTATGATCATAGAGAAACTTTTTAAAGGCCGCCTGCGATGACGTCACAACATGCTGTTCCTACGTTGGAAGACGTCGCAAAGGTTGCCGGAGTATCCCCCGCCACCGTTTCAAGATCGTTGAACTCGCCAAGTTTGGTGTCCAAAGAAACTTTGAAGCGGGTTAAATCTGCAGTTGAAACGCTTGGTTATACGCCGCACTTTGGCGCACGATTCATGTCTGCCAAACGCACTATGACAATTGGCGCAATCATTCCGACGATGGAAAATGCGATCTTTGCCAAAGGCATACAGGCGTTTCAGGAACGCTTGCACGACCTTGGCTACACTTTGCTTATTTCTAGCAATTCCTACGACCCCGAAATCGAGGCAGAACAAGTACGCGCGCTCGCAAGTCGCGGAGCCGATGGTATTTTGCTAATCGGATATTGGCGTGAAGAAAAAGTTTATAAGTTCCTTCAGCAACGCAACATTCCGTTTCTATTGGCGTGGGCCTTTGCAGCAAATAACGCTTTGCCCGCAATTGGCTTTGATAACCGCGCGTCGATGTATCAGTTGTGTGCTCAAGTTTTGACGATGGGGCATCGCAACATCGCTGTCATCTCAGGGACGACAGAAGGGAATGATCGCGCAACTAACCGATTGAAAGGCATCACAGAATGCCTCGCTGTTGCCGGGATTAATCTGGAAAACGTGCCCATCATTGAAACGCCTTATGACATCGACAACGGGGCAAATGCGTTTGAAAAACTCATGACTGGGCCGAAACGCCCCAGTGTTGTCATGTGTGGCAACGATGTCCTCGCCGTTGGTGCGTTACAGCGCGCTCAAGAAATGGGAATAGCAGTTCCAGCGGAGGTCTCGATAACTGGCTTTGACGGGATCGAGCTCGCTCGGGTGGTAACTCCTAGGCTGACCACAGTCTGCGTACCACATTCTGAAATGGGCCGCAGAGCCGCTGACGAACTCGTGCGTATGGTAGAAAGTGGCGAAGCTGGACGTTCGTTTGAGCTATCAAGCGAGATTAAGGTGGAAAAATCTATCTCAGCGATCATTTGAAATCGGTCACACAGCGAATGACTGCAATACGATTGCTGCTTCAGCATCCCAAACCATAAGTAAAAGGCAAATTTGGGCTGTTCGTTTTAGCAGTACTTATTTTTACAATTGAGATACCTGCGCCAGTCAACGTGGACATATTGCGCTGTTGTGCCGGTCCATGTGGTCTTTTAATTCAGCTTCCGTTCCAAATTGACGTGGTTTTGCGTACTCGGTGCTGAGTGACGGCGGCATGAGTTATAGAGTTCGTTAAACTATTCGAAGATTGCGATTTCCACCGTGCATCGTGTCCGAAAAGGAGACCACCAAATCAAGTCAGTTTTGATCACCGCTCGGCTGGGTATTGCGTAGTAATGTCCCGAGACAGGGTTTTAAAGATGGTCTCAACAGCCGCATTGTCATAACAATTTCCTTTGTCGCTCATCGGTACCTTGAAATCGTGCTGGCGCAGCATTTTCTTGTAGTTGAGGGAGTAATCTTGCGACCCACAATCGCTGTCATGAATAGTGCCTTTGGATATTGTCCTGATTGCGATGGCCATGTTCAATACCAGAATAGCCATACCGCGTTTCACGCGGTTGTTCAGAGCCCAAACTTAATTAATGCTTTTAATGAAGAACCAAGATGAAATTCAGTTACTGTCAACATCCACGCTTCCAAATGTAACTGATGTCGCCCCCCCACTTTTGGTTG